>CAYZPX010000020.1:0-21972 GCA_964480105.1 uncultured Burkholderiaceae bacterium
TGCCGGGGAAGCGGCTGGCGTGGGCAAAGGTGTTGGTCTCGGTCATGGGCAGCGCGTCCATGTCGGCACGCAGGCCGATCGCGCGGCCGCAGGCGCCGCCATCCCGGCCGTGCACGATGCCGACCAGCCCCGTGATGCCCAGGCCCCGCTGCACGGGGATGCCCCATTCCGTCAGCTTTTCCGCTACCAAATCGGCGGTGCGCACTTCGGCAAAGCACAGCTCGGGGTGCGCATGGATGTCGCGGCGCAGGGCCGCCATGGCAGGGGCCTGGAGGGTGAGGGTTTCAAGGACGTTCATGGCAGGCTTTCTCAAGTGGTGAACAGTCTAGCCCGGCAACCGGGCGCCTGCCAGCCCCGGGGCTTTGCCCCTGGCACGGTCAATCACTCCTGATTTGATAGCTAGTACCGCTAGATTCCATTGGCCTGGAGCCACTTTTTACTCCGAATTCCCTGCCTCCGTACGCTTCCAATCCAGGGCCGTGTCGTAGAGCGCATTGCGCTGCGCCCCGGTGATCTCAGCGGCCAGGCGCACCGCGGTTTTGAGCGGCAGCTCCTGCAACAGCAGGCGCAGCACCCGCAGGGGTTCACCCGTGTCGGCGGCGGTGGCGATGGGGTGCAGCACCACCACGAACTCCCCTTTGGCCCGCTGCGGCGCTCCCGCCAACCACTCGGCCAGGGCCTGGGCGGGCTGGGTGGTGATGTCCTCGAACTGCTTGGTCAGCTCCCGCGCCAAGGTGACGGGGCGTTCGCCCAGCACGGCCAGGGCCTGCGCCAGGTCGGCGATACGGTGGGGCGCCTCCAGCAGCAGCACGCAACGGCTTTCCTGGGCCAAGGCTTGGACGGCCGCCGCGCGCTCACCCGCCTTGGGCGACAAAAAGCCGGCAAAGACAAACCCTTCCTGCGCCAGGCTGTGCGGCACCACGCCCGCCACGCTGAGCGCACAGGTCACACTGCTGACCCCCGGCAAGGGCACCACGCGCAGGCCCGCCGCGCGCACGGCCGCGACCAGGCGCGCACCGGGATCACTCACGCCCGGCGTGCCGGCATCGCTGACATAGGCCACCCGCTGGCCCGTCTGCAGGCGCTGGAGTACGGCCTGGGCGGCCTCGGCCTCGTTGTGCTGGTGGACGGCAAGCAGACTGCTGCCGGGCTTGTCGATGCCATAGGCCCGCAGCAAGGACTGGGTGTGGCGGGTGTCCTCGCAGGCGATGGCATCGGCCAGCTGCAGGCCATGCAGGGTGCGCAAGGTGATGTCGGCCAGGTTGCCGATCGGCGTGGCGGCCACATACAGTGCCCCCTGCGGATAATGCTGCGACGAGGCCGCGTCGTGCGCGGCGCCCAGGGCGGAAACGAAAGAGGCACTCAATGGATTTCCTTGGTCAAAAGCCGAACCGCCAGCCGGGCACCAGCGCCCAGGCCGCACCGCGGGCCACCACCCGGCAGCGGGGCAATGCCGCCGAAGACCAGGCCCTGGCCCATCTGCAGGCCGCTGGTCTGCGCTTGCTGGCGCGCAATTATCGAACCCCGGGTCGGGGCGGCGGCGAGATCGACCTGGTGATGCGCGAGCGCGACGGGACCGTGGTGTTCGTGGAGGTGCGCAGCCGCGCCGGCAGCAGCCATGGCGGGGCCGGCGCCAGCATTGGCGCCACCAAGCAGCGACGCATCGTGTTTGCCGCGCGGCATTACCTGCTGCGCTGGCCGCAGTTGCCGCCCTGCCGTTTTGACGCGGTGCTGGTTGAAGGGGCGGCGCTGCAATGGCTGCAAGGGGCCTTCGACGCCGCGTGAACCCGTGGCCGCCCGACCGCCCCCGGCGTCACCCCCGGCAGGTATCATCCAGCCCCCATGCTTGAGCAACGCATCCAACAGCATTTCATCGACAGCGCCGACCTCAAATACCAGGCGGCGCAGGCCCTCAGTCCGTCGATTGCGGCGGCCGTGCACACCATCCTGGCCTGCGTGACCAGCGGCGGCAAGGTGTTGGCCTGCGGCAATGGGCCCTCCGCTGCCGATGCCCAGCAGTTCGCCGCCCTGTGCGTGGCTGGCTTCGAGCGCGACCGGCCCGAACTGGCGGCGTTGGCGCTCACGGGCGACAGCACGCTGCTGACTGCCGGGCCCAGCGGCCACCATGACACCCGCCAGCAGTACGCCCGCCAGGTCCGCGCCCTGGGCCAAGCCGGCGATGTGCTGCTGGTGCTGTCCGTCGGCGGCCATGACCCCAACCTGCTGGCCGCGGCCGAAGCCGCGCACGAGCGCGACATGAGCATCGTGCTGCTCACCGGCCGCACCGGTGGCGCCTTGGCGGCCATGCTGCGCGAGACCGATGTGCTGCTCAACGTGCCGCACGACCGGGCCGCCCGCGTGCGCGAGGTCCACGGCCTGGTCCTGCACTGCCTGTGCGATGGCATGGACACCCAGTTACTTGGCGAACAGGAGATTGCATGATGAAAACCGCACTGAACCGCATCTTGTGTGCCACCGTGGCGGCCGCCGCCCTTGGCGCTGGCCTCTCGGCCTGCGTGCCGCTGGTGGTGGGCGGTGCCGTCGTGGGCGGTGGCATGCTGGCCACCGACCGACGCACCACCGGCACCCAGGTCGAGGACGAAGGCATCGAGCTGCGCTCGGCCAACCGCATCCGCGAACAACTGGGGGACCGGGTGCATGTGAACGTGACCAGCTACAACCGCAAGGTGCTGCTCACCGGCGAGGTGCCCACCGCCCAGGACCGCCAGCAGGTGGAACAGATCGTGTCGGGCGTGGAAAACGTGCGCGGCATCGTGAACGACCTGGGCGTGATGGCCGCCTCCACCCTGGGCCAACGCTCCACCGACACCCTGATCACCGGCAAGGTGCGTGCCAGCTTTGTCGATGCCCCCGACCTGCTGGCCAGCGTCTACAAGGTGGTGACCGAGCGCAACGTGGTGTACCTGATGGGCCGCGTGACCCAGCGTGAAGCCCAGCGCGCTACCGAAATCGCGCGCGGTGTGGACGGTGTGGCCAAAGTGGTGAGGGCCTTCGAGGTCATCACGGAAGAAGAACTGCGCCAGATCACCCCTGCGCAGGAAAAACGCACCACCGCACCCACATCGCAGCCCGCAAACTAAGCGGGCGGTCGCCTACACGATCTCCAGGTGCGGGCCCACCCCGGCCGCACCGCGATCCTCGGCCTCCTGCGCCACACGCTGGCCGTTGAGCTTGATTTGCAGCCGCAGGTCGTTGACCGAGTCGGCATGGCGCAGGGCCTCTTCCAGACTGATCTGCCCGGCCTCGTACGCAGCAAACAGGGCCTGGTCAAAGGTTTGCATGCCACGGGGCTCGCTCTTGCGCATGGCCTCCTTGATGCTGGTGAGGTCGCCCTTGAAGATCAGGTCGGCAATCAGGGGGCTGTTGAGCATCACCTCCACCACAGCCAAGCGGCCCTGTGCGGGGTCCTGGCGCGGTACGAGGCGCTGAGACACCACCGCCCGCAGGTTGAAAGACAGGTCCATCAACACCTGGTCACGCCGGTCTTCGGGAAACAGGTGCAGGATGCGGTCAATCGCTTGGTTGGCGTTGTTGGCGTGCAGCGTGGTCAGGCACAAATGGCCGGTCTCTGCAAATGCCATGGCATGTTCAATGCCCTCGCGGTCACGAATTTCGCCCATCAGGACCACATCGGGCGCCTGGCGCAGGCTGTTCTTCAAAGCCACCCCCCAGTTGTCGGTGTCCAGCCCCACCTCGCGCTGGGTGACGATGCAGTTCTTGTGCGGGTGCACAAACTCGATGGGTTCCTCCACCGTCAGGATGTGGCCAGAGGAATGCTGGTTGCGCCAGTCCAGCATGGCGGCCAGGGTCGTGGACTTGCCCGCCCCGGTGGCCCCGACCAGGATGCACAGCCCGCGCGGGGCCATCGCCAGGTCCTTGAGCACCACCGGCAGTCCCAGTGCATCCAGGTTGGGGAGGGTGGGCGGGATGCGGCGCAGGACCAAGCCGACATGGCCCTGCTGCACAAAGGCACTGACCCGAAAACGCCCCTGGTCCGGCGCAGGGACGGCAAAGTTGCATTCCCGGGTGCGCTCAAAGTCCTGCCACTGCTGCTCGGTCATCAGGGCACGGGCCAGGCCCTGGGTGTCGGCTGGGCGCAAGGCATGGGGCGAGACCTTGCCCAGCTTGCCATCGACCTTGACAGCAGGCGGAAAGTCGGCCGTGAGGAACAGGTCGCTGCCTTCGCAGCGGATCACCAGCTTGAGGAGCTCTTGGAGGTAGGCCTGGGCCTGCTCGATGTGCATGAAAAACTCCTGGGGGATTGCAACACGCGAAACCAGGGCCGCATCAGCCTGGGAAGTTTTCGGGCACCTTGGCTTTGCTGCGCGCCTCGGCAGGGCTGATCACGTTGCGCTTGACCAGGTCGGCCAGGTTCTGGTCCAGGGTCTGCATGCCCACGCTGTTGCCTGTCTGGATGCTGGAGTACATCTGCGCCACCTTGGCTTCGCGAATCAGGTTGCGGATGGCGCTGGTGCCCAGCATGATCTCGTGCGCCGCCACCCGGCCCGAGCCGTCCTTGAGCTTGCACAGGGTTTGCGAAATCACGGCCACCAGCGACTCGGACAACATGGCGCGCACCATCTCCTTTTCCTCGGCGGGGAAGACGTCAATGATCCGGTCAATCGTCTTGGCCGCGCTGGAGGTGTGCAGGGTGCCAAACACCAGGTGGCCGGTCTCGGCGGCGGTCATGGCCAGGCGGATGGTTTCCAGATCGCGCATTTCACCGACCAGGATCGCGTCCGGGTCCTCGCGCAACGCAGACTTGAGGGCGGCGGCAAACGACAGCGTCATCGGCCCCACCTCGCGCTGGTTGACCAGGCATTTCTTGGAGTCGTGCACGAATTCGATGGGGTCTTCGACGGTCAGAATATGGCCGTATTCCGACTCGTTCAGGTGGTTGACCATGGCGGCCAGCGTGGTCGATTTGCCCGAGCCGGTGCGGCCGGTGACCAGGACCAGCCCCCGGGGCTTGAGGGACAGGTCGGCAAAGATCTTCGGGCAGTTCAGCTCGTCCAGCGTCAGGATCTTGCTGGGAATGGTCCGGAACACCGCGGCCGCACCGCGGTGCTGGTTGAAGGCATTGACCCGGAAACGGGCCAGGCCCTCGATCTCAAAGGAGAAATCCACCTCCAGAAACTCTTCGTAGGCCTTGCGCTGCGAGTCGCTCATGATGTCGTAGACCATGGCATGGACCGTCTTGTGGTCCAGCGGCTCCACGTTGATGCGCTGGACATCGCCGTGGACACGGATCATCGGCGGCAGGCCGGCGGAGAGGTGCAGGTCAGAGGCCTTGTTCTTGACGCTGAAAGCCAGCAATTGGGTGATGTCCACGGTGCCCTCAATGGTGTTTGGTACGCTCTGCAGCGATTATGACCACGATCTCCGAACAACTCGTCCGTGTGCAAGCCCAGATCGCCCAGGCCTGTCAACGCGCCGGTCGCCCCGCCGACAGCGTCGCGCTGCTCGCCGTCTCCAAGACCTTCCCCGCCACGGCAGTGGCCGAAGCTGCCCAGGCCGGCCAGCGCGCCTTTGGCGAAAACTACCTGCAAGAAGCGGTGGACAAGATGGCCGATCCGGCGTTGGCTGCCTGGCCGGACCTGGAATGGCACTGCATTGGCCCCATCCAGAGCAACAAAACCAAGCTGGTGGCCGAGCATTTCCAGTGGGCGCACACGGTGGACCGGCTCAAGATTGCAGAGCGGCTCTCGGCCCAGCGGCCCGCGCACCTGCCGCCGCTGAACCTCTGCATCCAGGTGAACATGGATGGTGGCGAGACCAAATCCGGCGTTGCGCCAAGCGAGGCGCTGGCGCTGGCCCGGGCCATCGCCGCCCTGCCCCGATTGCGCCTGCGTGGGCTCATGAGCATTCCCGAACCGGCACCCGACTACGCCGCCCAGTACGCCGTGCACGCGCGCACCCAGGCGCTGTTTGACCAGATCCGCCAATCGGGGGCGGTGGATGCCACGGCGTTCGACACCCTGTCGATGGGCATGACTGCCGACCTGGACGCTGCGATTGCCGCTGGCAGCACGATGGTGCGCGTGGGCACGGGCATTTTTGGCGGCAGAACCTATCCCCAAGCCTGAACCTGCCCTGCTAAGCTCAGCCGCCTTGACCCGCCTGGGTCCCAAACCCCATCCCCCGCACCCAGGCGCTTTCTTTGATTTGATTTTTTGACGGAGACTTTTCCCATGCCCGGACTGCTGCCCGAGATCGACCCCGACGGCCTGCTCGAATACTCGGTGGTCTACACCGACCGCTCGCTCAACCACATGTCCCAGCGCTTCATCGGCGTGATGCAGGACATCCTCGGCACGCTCAAGGAGGTGTATCACGCCCACAGCGCAGTGATCGTTCCCGGCAGCGGCACCTACGGCATGGAGGCCGTGGCCCGCCAGTTCACGAACAGCCAAAAAGCGCTGATCGTGCGCAATGGCTGGTTCAGCTACCGTTGGACGCAGATTTTCGAGATGGGCGGCTTCGCCAGTGGCACCGTGGTGTGCCAGGCCCGCCAGGTCGGTGACGGCCCGCAAGCCCCCTGGCAACCCGCCCCCATCGAGGAGGTGGTGGCCGCCATCCGCGCCGAGCGCCCCGCCGTGGTCTTTGCCCCGCATGTGGAGACCTCCAGCGGCATCCTGCTGCCCGACGATTACCTGCGCGCCGTGGCCGATGCCGCGCACGAGGTGGGCGCGCTGTTCGTGCTGGACTGCATCGCCTCCGGCACGCTGTGGGTGGACATGCAGGCCACCGGCGTCGATGTGCTGATCTCCGCCCCGCAAAAGGGCTGGAGCAGTTCGCCCTGCGGCGCGATGGTGATGCTCAGCGAGCGCGCCCGCGCGGCCATCGAGGGCACGAACAGCAGCAGCTTTGCCTGCGACCTGAAAAAGTGGCTGCAGATTGCCGAGGGCTATGAAAAAGGCCAGGCCGCCTACCACGCCACCATGCCCACCGACGGCCTGCTGCGCCTGCACAGCGCTATGGCTGAAGCCCGCGCCATCGGCTTTGACGCCCTGCGCGCGCGCCAGGTGGAACTGGGCGGCAAGATCCGTGCACTACTGGAAAGCAAGGGTTTCCCCAGCGTGGCAGCCGAGGGCTACAAGGCCTCCGGCGTGGTCGTCAGCTACACCACCGACCCCGCCATCCAAAACGGCCAGAAATTCCGCGCCCTGGGCCTGCAGATTGCCGCTGGCGTGCCGCTGCAGTGCGGCGAGGGGGCGGAGTTCCGCACCTTCCGCCTGGGCCTGTTCGGCCTGGACAAATGGCAGGCCGTGGACCGCACCGTGGCCAGCTTTGCGCAGGCGCTGGACCAGGTGCTGGCCAGCGCCTGATGCTCTCTTTTTAAGAGCTAATACCGCTCGCATCCATTGGTCTGGAGGCTGATTTGACCTTCAAACCACCCCCGTGGTGGCCTCACTGCGCCACGGCCACCTCCAGCGCCACCGTGCCAAACAGGCTCTGCCCCTGGCGCCCCTTCATCTCCACCCGCACCGTGTCGCCCGGCTGCAGATAGGGCGTGCGCGGCTGGCCATGCTGCAGGGTTTCCGCCCAGCGCTTTTCGGCCAGGCAGCTGTGGCCCTGGGGCCATTCGGTGGGGGCGTCGGATGGCACGCCGGGAACGCTGACCGGCCCGGTGCCCAGCAAGGTGCCCGCGCGCAGGTGGCGGGTACGGGCCAGGTGGGCCACCAGCTCGGGAAAGCCCCAGGCCATCGCCCCCGCATCGCACAGGCCCAGCTTGCGGCCGTTGCAGGCGGTTTGCAGCGTCAGGCGCACCCGTCCCTCGGCCCAAGATTCGCCCAGCTCGTCGGGGGTGATCGCCACGGGACTGAACACCGTGGTGGGTTTGCTGTGGACCAGGCCCAGGCCCGACGTGCGCTCAGCCGGCAAGGGCTGGCGCAGGGTGACTTCGCAGGCCAGCGCCAGCAGGCGGATCGCGCCAGCGGCTTGGTCGGCCGGGGTGCCACAGCGCACATCGCCCAGCACGGCGGCCAGGCCCGCTTCGGCATCGATGCCCAGCGCCGCACTGGGCAGGGTCACGGTGTCGCAGGCCCCTCGCAGGTCGTCGCTGGCGGCCTGGCGTAGGACAGGCACCGGGCCGCTGGCGGTCAACGCCGCATCGTCCGCACCGGTCTGCCGGGCCAGTTCCGCATGGGCCGGGAACGCCGCCGCCACCGTCCATTGGTAGGCACGCGGCAAGGGGGCCAGGCACTGCTGGGGATCGAAGGGAAAGGCATGGCGGGCGCGGCCGGCATGGAGCTGGCTCGATAAGTCCTGCAGCTGGGGGGCCAAGTAGGTCCAGTCGTCCAGCACCTGCTGCAGGGTGTTGGCAATGCCGGTCGCATAATGCGCCTGGGTCAAATCACGGGACACGACGACCAGTTGGCCATCGCGGGAACCGTCTCGGTAGGTAGCAAGTTTCATGGTGGCAAACGCCGTTTTTTCTTTTCGGGTTCTGGCCAGCGCGGCCTGCGGACAGCCGGCATGCTGAAGCGCCACGGTTGGTGGCTGACGGCCGTACCGGTGCTGGCGGGGCACTGGCTGGTACTGCAGAGCTTGCAAGGGCTGGACGCCCAGAACGCGGCCCCGCAGACGCCCGCCGGCCCAGTGTTTCAAACGCGCAGCATTGTGCCCCCGCCCAGCCCGGTGGCGGCCGTGGCGGCGGCTGCCCCCCCCACGGCGCCCACGCCCGCACGCCCAAAGCCCCCCCCAGCGCGCGCGCGCAGCGACGCGCAGCCCGTCGCCAGTCCCTCGGCCAGCACAGTCACCCCGCCCTGGACGCCCCCCGAGACCACTGCGGGCACGGCCGACGACAACGACACACCCGGCCCCACCGAAGCCGCGCAAACCATCGACACCGCGGCCCTGGACACGCAAAACAGCGCCAGCACGGCGGAGCCGCCACCGGACCCGGCCCCACCGCCCACCACCGAGTCCCCCGCACCACCGCCCGTCAATCCGCTGACCCAGGCCCTGCGCATCGTGCGGCCAGGCGACACCGCCACGGACGGTGACAGCGCCGGCGGCCAGACGCTGCCGCCAGTGCAACTGCCGCCGCCCACAGCGCTGAAGTTTGACGTGAGCGGGCAGGTGCGCTTGCTCCATTACCGCGCCCAGGCAGAACTGGTCTGGCAGCACGATGGGGTGCGTTACCAGGCGCAGCAATCCATTTCCGCGCTGTTCGTGGGCGCACGCATGCAACGCAGCACGGGTCGGATCAGCGCCCAGGGCCTGCTGCCCGAGCGTTTTTCGGACAAGTCCCGCAGCGAGCAGGCCGCGCATTTCAACCAGGCCGAAGGCAAGGTCACCTTCAGCGCCAACACGCCGGACGCCGCCATCGGCCCGGGCGCACAGGACCGGCTCAGCGTGTTTCTCCAGGTCGGGGGGCTGCTGGCTGCCGCGCCCGAGCGCTATCCCACCGGGACGCAGATCCAGCTCACCACGGTGAGCGCGCGCGCGGCGGACCGCTGGACCTTCACCGTCGAAAGCACGGAAACCCTGCAATTGCCCGCAGGACCCACCCCGGCCGTCAAGCTGCTGCGCCTGCCCCGCCGCGACTACGACCAGAAGGCCGAACTGTGGCTGGCCCCGGGCCTGGGCTACCTGCCCGTGCGCATCCGCCTGACGCAATCGAACGGGGACTTTGCCGACCTGCAGTTGGAAAGCTACCAAGCCCCTTGAGGCTGCCAGCCCGGCTTGGCGATCCACCGCGGGTTTTCGTGGAATACTGCTTCTGCAAGGGACAGAGGCAGGCGCTTGAACTTTCAAGAGCAGGCATCATCTCATTTGCACACAACGGCTTGAAAAGAGAAACACCATGCACACGCTTTATGACTCGGATTCCTTCGCGGTGGTGCACATGCTGGCGGACGCAGCCCCCGCCACCGAGTCCCTGGCCAGCACCGATGGTCACCCCATTCCGCCACTGCCACGCCACGGCTTTGAGATCGTGGACAAGCGCTCCGGCAAAGAGGTCTATCTGGACGGCTCCTGGGCCGAGATGTTCCAGCAGCAGATCCTGGCCTGGCAACGCGACACACCCACCCAGGAAGAAGTGGAAGACGCGCTGGACCGCTACGCCGGCCTGGCCCAGAACCCGGTGGTGGTGCACTGAGCCACGCCCGATCTTCCCGAACGCGGCGCCTTCCCGGGCGCCGCGCCTGTTTTTAGAGCCAAAACAGGCTCTAAACCAATGAATACGAGCGGCATCAGCTATCAAAAGATGAGCATCTTGATGCACTGAACGGTGCCCACGGGCCTGTCACCCTCCGCTGCGACAATCACTGCGCTATGAACCACACCTACATCCTCACCCTGTCCTGCCCCGACCGCTTGGGGCTGGTGCATGCCGTGTCCGGCTTTTTGCTGGAACACCAAGCCAACATCGACGAAGCCGCCCAGTACAACGACAGCGCCACTGGCCTGTTCTTCATGCGCGTGCAGTTTGGCTGCGACGCCCACGACCACGCCACGCTGCAAGCCCGGCTGACCGACTTTGCGGCACCGTTCCAGATGCGCTGGACCCTGCACGCCACCGCGCAGGCCATGAAGACGGTGATCATGGTCAGCAAGGAAGGCCATTGCCTGAACGACCTGCTGTTCCGCTGGAAATCCGGCCTGCTGCCCATCGACATCCGGGCCATCGTCAGCAACCACCGGGACTTTTATCAGCTGGCCGCCAGCTACAACGTGCCCTTCCACCACATCCCGGTGACGGCAGCCACCAAGCCCCAAGCCGAGGCCAAGCAGCTGGAAATCATCGAGAGCGAAGGCGCCGAACTGGTGGTGCTGGCCCGCTACATGCAGGTGCTGTCCAACGAGCTGTGCGGCAAGCTGGCGGGCAAGGCCATCAACATCCACCACAGCTTTTTGCCCAGCTTCAAGGGCGCCAAGCCCTACTACCAGGCCCACGATCGGGGCGTGAAGCTGATCGGCGCCACCGCCCATTACGTGACCGCTGACCTGGACGAGGGCCCGATCATCGAGCAGGACGTGGCCCGCGCCGACCACACCGACACGGTGGAAGACCTGACCGCCCGCGGCCGCGACACCGAAAGCCAGGTGCTGGCCCGCGCGGTCAAATGGCACAGCGAGCACCGCGTGCTGCTCAACGGCCACAAGACGGTGGTGTTCCGCTAAAGCGCAGGACCTCCCATGGGCGGGCAAGGCCATCGCAGCAAGGCCTGGCGGGGCATCGCGGCCGCCGCCAGCCTGGCGCTGGGGAGCGGCACCGCCCTGGGCCAGGCGCTCAAGGGCAATTTCAGCGAATACATGGCGCAAGCCGTGCTCTGCGGGCAGCGGGTGGACACGGCCTACGCCTTTGCGATGCTGCGCCAGCAGGTCGGCCCGCCCTACAAGCAGGAACAGGGCGCGCACTGGTGGAAGGTGAACCTGAACATCCACGGCGTGCAGGCCACTGAACTGTTCGTGGCCGACTCGTCCTACCCCTACCAGTTTGTCGGCGCTCTGCTCAGCCAGGCGCCCGACGCCGCCGCGCCCGTGCTGAGCGCGCGCGGCCCCACCTTCACCAAGGCCCCGGCCAGCGACCCGTACCGCCCCCTGCCCTCGGCCAGCGGCAGCTGGCTGCTGTGGCAAGATCGCAAGGGCAAGCTGGTCTGCTTCCGACCAGCCTTCGGCGATCGGTTTTGACGCGCTCCGCCCGCCGGCCAGTTTCTCAGGCTTTCCAGGAGAACCCCCATGCACCTTGTCTGCCCCCACTGCGGCGCCAAGAACCGTGTCGCACCGGAAAAACTGGCCCATGAACTGGCCTGTGGCCGCTGCGGCACCGACCTGATGCCCACCGAGCCCGTTGCCCTGTCCGATGCCGCCCTGCCCGGCTACCTGGCTGGCACCGAGTTGCCGGTGGTCGTCGATTTCTGGGCCGCCTGGTGCGGCCCCTGCAAGGCGATGGCGCCGCAGTTCGCGGCCGCTGCACGCAGCCTGCCCCAGGTGCGCTTTGTGAAGGTGGACACCGATGCCGCGCCGCAGGCCAGCGCCCGCTACCAGATCCGCAGCATTCCCACCGTGGTCCTGTTCCACCAGGGGCGGGAGGTGGCGCGCCGCAGCGGGGCCATCTCCGCCAGCGAACTGCAGCGCTGGATCGAAACCCACCCGGCGCCCCCACCCAGCGCCTAAGGCAGCGGGAGCGCGACGGCGATCAATCCGCCGCCTGGCGCGCCCGCTCGCGCCGCAGCCAGCGCTGGGCGCCCTTGCGCACCACCATTTGCTCCAGGGGGGAGGCCTCCTTGAGCCGCACCAGGCCTTCCGCCTCGCAGCGCAGGGCCTCGGCCTGGCGTCGGGCCTCGGGCCAAGGGGCGATGGTTTTCTCGGCGGTGTCCAGCAGGGCGCGGGCCTCTTTCTCGGACAGGCCCTGGTGGTAGGCCTCGCCGGACAGGGCAAAGGCGGCTTCCACCCGCTGCTGCCAGGCCTTGGGCGGCGCTTCTGCAAGCGGCAGATCGTGCAGACGGGCTTTCACCTCGTGCTTGAGCACGGCAATGCACAGGGCATCGGCCTCGGGCTCAGTCAGCGCGGCAGGCGATGGCACTGGGTCGCGGGCCAGGGCGGCACCACCTGCCAGGACACCGCCCAGCAGAACCAGGCGCAAGGCGACGTGCGCCGATCGAAGCAGGGCCGTCATGGGGTCACAAAGCCTTTCGCAAGGTGGCGGCTGGGATCTTCAGGGCCTCGCGGTACTTGGCCACCGTGCGGCGGGCGCATTCAATGCCCTGCTCTTTGAGCATGTCCGCCAGCTGGCTGTCGGACAGGGGCTTGGCCGGGTTTTCTGCGGCGACAAACTGCTTGATCAGCGCCCGCACCGCCGTGCTGGATGCATTGCCGCCGGTCTCAGTGCCCAGGCCCGAACCGAAGAAGTATTTCAGCTCGTAGGTGCCCAGCGGCGTGGCCATGTACTTGGCCGTGGTCACGCGGCTGATGGTGGATTCGTGCAGGCCCAGCGCGTCGGCAATGTCGCGCAGTACCAGCGGGCGCATGGCCAACTCGCCATGGACGAAAAAGTGCTTTTGCCGCTCGACGATCGCGCGCGAGACCCGCAGGATGGTGTCAAAGCGTTGCTGGATGTTCTTGATGAACCAGCGCGCCTCCTGCAGCCGCTGCTGCAGGGCCTGCGGGCCGTCGCTGCCCTTGTGGCCGCGCAGGGCATTGGCATAGTGCTCGTGCACCCGCAGGCGGGGCAGCACGTCCGGGTTCAGCTCGACGCTGAACTGCAGTCCAGCGCCTAGGCCCTCGCCAGCCGGGGGCTGCAGGGTACGCACGATCACATCGGGCACGACGGGCTGCTGGCGCACATCGGCAAAGGCCCGGCCTGGTTTGGGGTCCAACTGCGCGATGCGGGCCATGGCCAGGCGGGTCTGGAACTCGGTGCAGCCCAGGGCCTGGGTCAGGCGGCGCACGTCCTTCTTGGCCAGCCATTCCAGGGGCTGCTGGCACATGCGCAGCGCCAGACGGCGCACCCGTTCCGCATCACCCTCGCTGGGAGGTTGGGCCTGCAGCTGGAGGCGCAGGCACTCGCCCAGGTCACGGGCGCCCACGCCGGCAGGTTCCAGCTGCTGCAGATGCGCCAGGGCCAGGGCCAGGCGCTGCAGCAGTTCCTCGCGCTGCCCGGCCTCGTCGGATCCCAACAGGCCATCGGCCAGAGCGTCCAGGGTTTCGTCCAAGTAGCCGTCGTCGTTGAGCGACTCGATCAGGAACCACAGCGCTGCGCGGTCAACTTCCGAGAGACGCAGGGACAGGGCCTGGCGGTGCAGCACTTCGGGCAGGGTTTCGTGGGGGGTGTTCCAGTCCGAGGCCTCGCTGTCGTCCGCCGGGGCCGCGCCACCGCCAGGGCCCGGATCGTCAAAGCCCTCACTGTCCTGGCCCGGGCTGTCCGCGTCCCAGGACAGGCTGCCCAGCTCGGAGGAGAAATCTGGATCATTTTGGGCCTCAGGGCCCGTAACATCTGCGGTACTAGCTATTGAATCCGTAGCATTTAAATCGGTCAAAGCCGTGTCAGCGCGGGGGCCCTCCTGGGTGTCCTGCACGTCGGGCACCGTGTCCTCATCGCGCTCCAGGAAGGGGTTTTCGTCCAGCATCTGCTCGACTTCCTGGGCCAGCTCCAGGGTGGAGAGCTGCAACAGGCGGATGGACTGCTGCAGCTGCGGGGTCAGGGACAGGTGCTGCGACACGCGCAGGGCCAGACCTTGCTTCACCCCTGGCCCCCTTCACGCTCTGGCCACGCCTGCGGACTGCGACGCCGGTCCATGGGCTACATCCGGAAATGTTCGCCCAGGTACACGCGGCGTACCTCCGGGTTCTCCACGATCTCGGAGGGAGTGCCCTGGGCCAGTACCCGGCCGTCGCTGATGATGAAGGCGTGGTCGCAAATGCCCAGGGTCTCGCGCACGTTGTGGTCGGTGATCAGCACCCCGATGCCCCGGGCCTTGAGGAAACCCACAATGCGCTGGATCTCAATGACGGCGATCGGATCGATGCCGGCAAAAGGCTCATCCAGCAGGATGAAGCGCGGCTGGGTGGCCAGCGCACGGGCGATTTCCACGCGGCGGCGCTCGCCACCCGACAGGGCCAGCGCGGGCGAATCCCGCAGGTGCTCCACGCGCAGGTCGTGCAAGAGGGCGTTGAGCCGCTCCTCCAGCACGGAGGGCGCCAGGGGCTTGCCCTGGGCGTCGTGCTGCAGCTCCAGCACCGCACGGATGTTGTCCTGCACGCTCAGCTTGCGGAAGATGGACGCTTCCTGCGGCAGGTAGGACAACCCCAGCCGGGAGCGGCGATGGATCGGGAGCGTGGTCACGGCATGGCCGTCGATGCGGATCTCGCCGCCATCACAAGGCACCAGGCCCACGATCATGTAGAACGAAGTGGTCTTTCCGGCGCCGTTGGGGCCCAGCAGGCCGACCACCTCGCCCTCTGCCACCTGCAGGGAAACGTCCTTGACGACCTTGCGGCTGCCGTAGGCCTTCTGGACATGCCGCACTTCAAGCAGCGCCGGGGTGCCTGCTGGCGATGGGGCCACGCTCACGGCGCCTTCCCACCGATCTGGCTGCTGGGCCGCAGGGCAGGGCCCGTCTTGGCAGGTGCCGGGTCGGTCGCGGGTGCCGACTCTTTGGGCGACAGGACCGCACGCACCCGGCCGCCACCGGGGACGGGGCTGCCACGCTCACTCTTGCGCTGGCCATCAACGGTGAACACGTCGGTCAGGTTGTGGTAGACGATGCTGGCCCCAAACAGTTCGTCGGCCACAGCACCGCCACGCAGACGGCGCAATTCGGCCCGGGTCGTGAACTTGACGTTGTCGTTGCGACCGTCGTACTCGATGGTCTCGCTTTCGCCCTCGATGAATTCCTCGGGGACCCCTGGGGGGGTGTCGCGCTTTTGGCGGAAAAAGGCACGCTGACCCGGCTCCGAAGTGACGGTACCGGACTGGTAGCCGCTGGCGTCCTGCTTCACTTCGAGGCGGGCGCCGCGCAGCACAATGGAGCCCTTGGTCATCACGACACGCCCCGTGAAGACGCTGGTCTGGCGCAGTTCGTCATGGCGCAGGGCATCGGCTTCGATGGCCATGGGCTTGGCACGGTCGGCCTTCTCGGCCCATGCCAGGGGACTGAAGGCAAGGGCTCCAAGCAGGAGCCCAAGGGGAGTGAAGCTGGGTTTCATAAGGCACGAATCTTGCATCGATTCTAGCCCGTTCGTTCAGGACCAGCACGGCCAGCAACAAGGACCCTCGCTGACAAGGGGCGCAAAAAAGCCCCGCATGGCGGGGCTTTTTTGATGGGGAGGGTCCAAAACACCACCGTGTTGGATGGCCCTGCCCCATGGGCCTGCTGGGATTTACTGCGCAGGGGCTGCGGCGGGCGCAGCGGGCTCCTGGAACTTGGCGCCGCCGGCGTTGGCCATGTAGACCACGGCACGGGCGATTTCGGTATCGTTGAATTCACCGCCACCCTGGGCCGCCATCGCGCCCTTGCCCTTGAGGGCAGAGCCTACCAGGGCTTCCAGGCCGGTTTTGATGCGGGCAGACCATGCACCGGCATCCGCCAGCTTGGGAGCACCGGCCGCACCGGTCGCGTGGCAGGCTGCACACTGGGCCTTGTACACGTCTTCGCCACCCTTCAGGGGACGGTTGGCATCGCGAATTTCCACCATGCCAACCTTCTGGATGCGCTCGGCAATCGCTTTTTCCTGGTTGACGGCACCTGCAGCAGGCTTGTTGGCAGAAGTCACATACATGACCAGGCCAATGATGGCAAACACGGGAACGACGAACGAAAAGAAAACCGCCGA
The DNA here is from genome assembly GCA_964480105.1 of uncultured Burkholderiaceae bacterium. Lineage (GTDB taxonomy): Bacteria > Pseudomonadota > Gammaproteobacteria > Burkholderiales > Burkholderiaceae_C > CAYZPX01. Next base: position 16,309 of record CAYZPX010000020.1, read on the forward strand.
CAGCAGCTGCTTGGGGTTCTTGATCGGGCCAGTGTGGGCTTCTTCGTGATGGTTGTCGCTCATGGCGTCCTCAAAGGTAGTGAAATCTTGTCAAAATTAGCGCGAAATTATACCGAGTCAGGCTCTGGGAGAGTCCCGCATGGGTGACTGCTTACAGCACACCGGTACGCGCCCAAAGCCTGCAAATCGGCCAAAGCCACGGCATCCCCGTGCCATAATCCGATACTCTGTGCGGCTGTAGCTCAGTGGATAGAGTATTGGCCTCCGAAGCCAAGGGTCGTGGGTTCGATCCCCGCCAGCCGCACCACTTTTCCCCTTGTGCAGCAAGGAAAGCACGCTACAAAATTCATAGCTGGCACTTTGCCAGGAATACCCTGGTGACAGTCTGGTGACAGAATTGCCCGGGGTGCTCTGCTTTGTGTCTCCATCACGCAACAGGCAGGTGGCTCGTTCTGGGCGGGCTGGCGCTGGTTTACGCCTTGCCCACGCCCCTGTCGTCGTCGGGGACCACGGCCTGGTCGTCGTCGTTGCAGGCGTGTGGTGCACGGTTGCACACCCCCCAACCTGGTCGGGCTGGTCCTGTCACCAGACTGTCACCACACCCTCAACCTGGTGGATTGGCCCCGTCGTCGTCGTCGTGGGGGGCGTCGCCCTGGTCGTTGTGGGGGCGGTTACGAAACTTTCGTAATCGCCCCAAGGGTCTGCACATTACGCAGACCCTCCAGCCGGTGGACCGCCACCGTTGGACCGCCGGCGGCGGTTGGACGTATACACCCTTCACCATGGCAGCAGCGCCGAAGCCCCCCACCGCCTTTCCTGTGCTGCGGCAGATTTTGAAACTTTATTGTTCGCAACCGTTCGCCCATTCAGGTGGTACGGCGCGCCTGGGTCAGTAGATGCAGGTCCTGCCCCAGTTGAACCGCTTGCTGCAGGCACTTGCGGGCCTCCCGTGCGGCCTTCAAATAGGTGTTGGTCCAGCGATCCAGCTCGGCATGGTCTGGCTTGTCGCTGCGCAGTCGGGCCAGATTGCTGGCGCAGCGATCCGCCAGCGCTGAGGTGACCAAGTAGTGCCGGGCCAGCTCGGCGCCTGCCTGCCTGGTCAGGCGGGCCAGGTCGCCTGGGTCTGCCAGGTGGTCGTATCGCTCGGCCTCGACGGCGGCGGGCAGAGGTACGCCAACTTTTAGGACGGCGGCGGCCAGGCGCTGAGTCAGCTCGGCCTGGGTCTGGCATTCAGGTGTTTCCACCTGGTCGTGCGTGGTCAGGTGTTGGTGGTGCATCTTGTCAGTCTTTGTAAGAAATCAGTAAGAAATCTAGGGGACCTGAGGGACTTAGGGGACTCAAACATCCATGAGCTAGGAAAATAAAAAAGCTATGGCTGGACCGAAGTCGGTCCCCTAAGTCCCTTGGGTCCCCTAAATCGTCAGTCCTGCTCCTTCACTTTGTAGAGCTGGGACCCGCAGCGCCTACCCGCCTGAATCAGCACGAATGAGCCCATCGGCACATCAAGCGCGTTACGGCGTAACCAGTTCCCCACCTTTTGGGACTCACTGCCAGTGCCATCGACCGTGGCCAGAACTTCGTCCCACCACTCACACAGTGCCCCCGGTGAACCCAAGCGCTCCGCCTGCACCTTCCTTTGCAGATCGGCCACTCCGAAACCATCAGCCAGCGGCCTGCCATTCACTGAGGTATCAATCAGCAGTTGAAACAGCCCCTGCAGCAGTGCCTGGTGGGGGTCGCCTTGCTCGTAGTTGCGTTTGATCCCTTCGACAGGGTCAGACAGGCCAGCCGGGAAGCCCACAGCCTGGGCCAGGCGCTGGGCGGCGTCCTTGTCCTGTTCAAGCCAGCGGCCCACGGCGGCGATGGGGCGAGATACGAACCGGCTCCATTCCTCGAAGCTCCCCAGCTCCTTACCGATTGGCTCTCGCTCTACGTCAGCCAGGCCCCAGCGAATGACCGTCAGGGCAGCGGCCACCAGCGCCAGCCTGTCGGCCAGCACAGCGTGCAGTGGGTTGAACTCAAACGATCTTGCGTAGGGCTCTGCACATCCTGGGTCTAGCCGTGCGATCAGGGTTCGGCGGTTCGTGTCGCCCTTCAAACGGATGTTGCGGCCTGTCACCAGCAGCATTGACCTGTTGGTGACCGTACCAAGCTCACTGGCACCCAGCACGCGGTCTGAGTACTCAGACGCAGTCAAAAACGCCTCGATTGCAGAGCCTCCGAAATCGGTGGTCAAGTTGTCCCAGACGATGATGCTGGCGGGGTCGTTGCGCAGTGTGGACAAAAACCGCTTGCGCTGTTCTTCAACACCTGTCGCTGGCGGCGTCGCTGCAGGGGGCCTGCCCTTCGCCAGGGCTCCCACGCACTGCGCCAGCAGCGTTTTGCCTGCCCCGGCCATGGCGGCATCGAAACCAAATGCTGGCGCAGTCGGCAGCACGGGGCGCGCTACAGCAGTCAAAAGCGCGGCCAACATCGTGGCGGCGTCTTGTTGCGGATTCGCCCACTTGAATCCACGGAATGGGGCCCACAGTGCGCGCAGCGCCTGCTCCAGATCGGCCTCCGTCGGGCGCTCTGGGATCGTTGGTAGGTCTTCGCGATCCAGGTGAAGAATCAGGCCCGTGGCGGCGTCATAGCCAGGCTGGTCCAGCACCGTGCCATCAGGGCGCAGTGTCGGTGCGGTGATGATGCCTTTCAGTGTGGGCAGATCGCGGCGGCAGCCACGCGCCAGCACCACTTTGATCGGCTCGTCCTTGATGTCTGCCGGCGCACGCTCACCGCCTGCCTTGACCTTGTATGCGGCCACCAGCTTGCCCAGCTCGTACTTTGCTGCGAACAAATCAAGCCCGACAACTTCGCCAGCGTCAACCAGCGCCAGCGATCCGTCGGGCTTGTTGTAGAACTGCCCATCTTCACGCATGGCGCGCACCAGTTCATCCACCACAAACACCAGGTCCCCGCCCTTGACGTCCAAGCGCAGCCGCGCCAGCTTTAGGTGGTACCAGCGCCCACCATGGGCGTGGCTGTAGAGCTTCGGGCGGCCATTGCGACAATCCAGCCAGGCAGCCTGGGCCTTGTCTGAGTCATCGCTCTCGATGGGGTCATAGAAATACTGACCCACATATTGCTGGGCGTCCTTGAGCACATCGGCCACGGTCACAAACGCCCCGGATGCCGTGCGCAGTAGGTAACCACCAAGCAAAACACCGTCACCGTTTCCGCTACCAAGGGCAGAACGAACAAGCTCCTGGGCTTCATCAAAAGTGGCACCAGTTTTCACAGTGATGAGGCTGGCGCGGCTCGACTCCCAGTCCAGACGTTTCTCCTGGGCTTGCGGTTTCCGTGCCTCTCGTACAGCAGCGACAAGCTCATGGAACCGGCCTTCCTCACTGGGCGTCAGCTCCGCAACAGATCCAACAGCCAGCGGGGCGGCGTCACCGTTCAGCACCTGCCAATCACGCGGCGCGATTGCCAGACCCTCGCCCACGGTGACAGGCCCGGCGAAGTCCAAACGCTCGGGACTCCACACGGCGGAATCGACCAGCGAACGTTGCAACAGCGAGCCCGACCGACTTAAATCAAACCATCCATCCCCCTGCAGCCACAGCCGCTTGAACAGCAGCGCGCCCAGTGCGGGGATGCTTTTCGCGCTGCTCACCGGGATGTAAATGCGGGTCTTGTTGGCATCGCCCACCGGCTTGCCATCGCGCCCCCAGACCACGGATGCACTGGCAGATCGACCCACCAGCATGGGCGCCTGCGCCAGCTCGGGCACGGCGGCGATCAGCCGCTCGATCAACTTCGCGCTGGGCATGGCTGGCCCACCATCACGGCCCCCGTCGTGGTCCAACATCCAAATGCCAGGCCCGTCCGACCATTTAAATCCCTGCTTTGTACGGGCAACAGCCCCGGGGGGCGCAGCGCCACCAGCCACCGTTTTGCCTGGTGCGATGGTCACCTCACGGCGGCCACCAGTGGGCACACCCCATCCCAGCGCCTGGCGGTCGGTCAGGCCTTCGAGCACATCGCGCAGCTCCTCCAACGTGCGGACCTCGACACGCTCGGCGCGTCCCTTCCATAGCTGGGCGGCGGCCTTCTTCCCCACAGTGCCGTCAGGATGTAGGGTGAATGTCTTCGTTAACGGGCCACCCGTGCTGGCGAACCTGGTGAAGGCCAGCGCAGTGGCGGCCAGGTCTTGTTTGTCTCCCACGCCCGTGGGAAAATCACATTCAGATTTCAGCATCTGTCGTTCTTCTTATTGCTGAGAAAACACATGAAAGGCTGTGCCCGTCCCGGCACGGCCTTTCGCCTTTTTGGCAGAGGCAGAGCCCCCGCCAAAATCCTTCAAATGAACTTGCCTCTGGCGTGCAAGCCCATGCAGTCAACCAGGAGCGCCAAATTCGCGGCGTTCTCCCTAAGCTCGCCAATGCCGTCCAACTTCTCGCCGTTCTCATACTTCGCACGCCAGAACAGCATCGCCGCCGTGGACACGCCCTCCAGCGCGCCCACGGCGGCGGCGGTCGCCGGGCCCACAATGCCAGGCGATCTTCGGACTCGCGCGACAAACTCCTGGGCAGAGCGAATCTGAGCAATCAGCAATCGACCACCTCCGCCTGGGGCATTGATGCGCCGTGCCAGCTCGCCGAGCGTGTAGAGCGCGGTCCCGCACGGCTCTGTTGCGGTCTCTGCCTCGGTAGCAGGCGCACTGAGGTTCACTCGTTCGTCAACGGCTTTGAACGCATCCCTCATGGCGCATAGAAGATGGTGCACCTCAGTACGTTTCAGGGCATGGCTCATGCGAACACCTCCCCAAAACGCCCTTGCAAATCCTGCAAGCTCCAGCGGTGTACGCCACCTTGAGACAGGATCGGCTTTGGCAGCAGGCCCCGACGCTCCCAGCGGCGTAGCGTGCGCAGCGAGACACGAAGATGGCGAGCAATCTCGACCTGGTCAATCAGTTGGTTCTTGAAATTGTGGTGGGTGGGTTTGTCCATAAATTGCGTTCCAGTGCGTTGGAGACAGGTCCAGACTGGAACACTTACGCACAAAAGGCAATCCCCCCCACCCACGTTTCAGGCGGCGCAACCCCTACACGATCAGCAGCTCGACCCCGAAGTTGACCAGCAGGTCGTCGGCCAAACCTTGGGCCAGCGGGGCAGGCACGGGCACCAGCGCCAGCGGGCCAGCGGCATCGGCCAGCACAGCCACAGTGCTCACAAAATCGTGGTGCAGATCGGGGCACATCAGATCAGCCTCGACGTGGTCGTGGTACGCACCCAGCACGATCCCAACGGTGTTGATCGGCAGACCCGTAATGCCACAGCTCCAAACGTGGCCCAGCTCTGCCCCGGCCTCCGCCAGACGGCGCAGCACCTGCCAGCGGCCCCAGCGTGCGGCCTCGACGGCCACATCGAAACCATCGATGCCGTGCCCGTGGGAACGCATCGGACCCGACGTATTGCAGCGCTCGACCAGCTTTGCAAAGCGTGCTGGCGCAGCAGCACGGGCAACAAGAGCCCACGCCTGAAACTCTGAGGGGGCCACCATAGCGGCGGCGGTGTTGATTGCTTCTTGCATCTTAGACAACCTTTTTCAGCCCTTGCAGGGCATAGAAAGCGCCTCCGACGGGATGCCGGGCTGGCGCTGGTCACCGCATCGTGGGCGGCA
>CAYZPX010000021.1:0-21719 GCA_964480105.1 uncultured Burkholderiaceae bacterium
GCGACAAGGTGCTGACCCATGCCGCCCGCAGCGCCTACGAGGACGTGCTGCACGGGCAAAAACAGCCGGTGTATGCGCTGTACATCGCCATCGACCCGGCGCGGGTGGACGTGAACGTGCATCCGACCAAGATCGAGGTGCGCTTTCGCGACAGCCGTGAAGTCCACCAGGCCGTGCGCCAGGCGATTGAAAAAGCCCTGGCCGCGCCCCGGGCCGCGGCGCTGGCCCACGCAGCGACCACGGAAACGCCGGACGAGACCACCGACCTGCGCGCCCAGCCCGATGCGCCCGTCACCAGTCCTGCTGCTCCCCAGTCCGCCGCCCGTCCCTGGGGCGCCCAGACCCGGATGCCGTTGGACGAGCGTGCGGGCCACCGGGTCAACGATTTGCAGGCCCTGTGGGCCAGCCCTGCGCCCACCAATCTGCCCCTACCGGCCTGGAATGCGCCCGCTGCGCCAGGTAGCGCTGCGGCAGACCTGGCTATCAACCCAACACTGACGTCCACGGCCCCAGAGGTTCCAGCCGACCGGACCCCGGCCCTGTCCGCCGCCCCCGCCCCGCTGGACCCCAGCGCCCCCTGGCCACTGGGCCGCGCGATTGCCCAGTTGCACGGCATTTATCTGCTGGCAGAAAACGCCCAGGGCCTGGTGCTGGTGGACATCCATGCGGCGCACGAGCGCATCGTCTATGAGCGGCTCAAGCGCCAGACCGACGCGGGCGAGCGCATTGCCAGCCAGCCGCTGCTGATTCCCGCCACCTTTGCCGCCACGCCCGAAGAGGTGGCTACGGCCGAAGAAGCCGCCGAGGTGCTGGCCCAGCTGGGGATGGAGGTGACCGCGTTCTCGCCCAAGACCCTGGCCGTGCGCGCGGTGCCTACCACGCTGGCCCAGGGCGACCCGGTAGAGCTGGCGCGCAGCGTGCTGGCCGAACTGGCAGCGCACGATGCCAGCACCGTGGTGCAGCGCGCGCGCAACGAAATTTTGGCCACCATGGCCTGCCACGGCGCGGTGCGCGCCAACCGCCGCCTGACGCTGGACGAGATGAACGCACTGCTGCGCCAGATGGAAGTGACCGAGCGCTCCGACCAGTGCAACCACGGCCGCCCCACCTGGCGCCAGCTCAGCCTGCGCGAGCTAGACAACCTGTTCCTTCGCGGGCGCTGAACCGCTTTTTGCCCTTTTCCAGGAGTCCCCATGGACCGATTGCTGTCAATGCGCGTGTTTGAAAAAGTGGTGGACGAGGGCAGTTTTGCTGGCGCGGCCCGGGCGCTGGACATGTCGCCGCCCGTGGTCACCCGCCTGATCGCCGACCTGGAGGAGCACCTGGGCACGCGGCTGCTACAGCGCACGACCCGGCGCCTGGCGCTGACCGAGGCGGGCCAGACCTACCTGAGCCGGGTGCGCAACATCCTGCAGGACATCGACGAGGCCCACGCCGTCACCCGTTCGCACACCACCGCGCTCGAAGGCCTGCTGCGCCTGCACGCGCCGCCGGTGCTGGCCAGCTACATGGTGGCGCCGCTGCTGGCGGATTTTCGGCAGCGCTATCCCAAGATCTGGCTGGACATCGCGGTGGATTCGGCTACCGAGCCGCCGATCGAAGAGTTCGACATCACCCTGCTGGCCGCCGACGACCGCTTTGACGCCGACGTGATCGCCCGCAAGGTGATCGAGTCCGAAGCCATTCTGGTTGCCTCGCCCGGCTACGCGCAGCAGCATGGCCTGCCCGCCACCCCCCAGGGCCTGGCCCAGCACGCCAACTTGCTGCACAAAACTGCGCAAAGCCGGCCCCGGGTCTGGAGCCTGTGGCCGCCGGGCAATGCCGATGCGGTGGTCGAGGTGGAAGTGCGCCCCGTGCTGGTGGCCAACCACACCGACACCCTGCTGCGCGCCACGCTGGACGGCGCCGGCATCGCGTCGGTCGCCATCGACCTGGTGGCCCCTTACCTGATGCGTGGCGAGCTGGTGCGCGTGCTCTCGCCCTGGATTTCTGGGCGCCTGGCGGTCTATGCCGCCATGCCCAGCCGCAAGTTCATCCCGGAGCGCACCAAGGTGTTTCTGGACTACCTGATCGCACAAACCCGCGCCCAGCGCCAGCAAGCGCTGGCGGCGTGCACGGCCTGCAAGATTTAAGCATCACACTTTAGGCATCAAAAATGCCTCTAGGTCAATAGATACCATCGGTATTAGCTCTCTTTTTAGGAGCAAAATTGAGACCATTTCAGCGCCTGATGGTGAAGCTCAGGCCACGGCGGCCTCCGGCGGGGGCGCCTTAGGGCCCTTGGGCATCTTTGGCGTACCTGGTGCGGGAGTCTTGCCAAACCAGGCGACGTAGAGCGCGGGCAAGACCACCAGGGTGAGCAAGGTGGCCGTGACCAGGCCGCCAATCACCACCAGGGCCAGCGGCCGCTGGGTCTCAGACCCAATGCCCCGCGAGACCGCAATGGGCAACAGGCCCAGGGCCGCCAGCATGGCGGTCATCAACACTGTGCGCAGGCGCTGCATCGAGCCTTCCTTGACCGCCTGCAGCACCGGCATGCCATCGTTGCGCAGCTGGCCGAACACCGACAGCATCACGACTCCATTGAGCACCGCCTGGCCCGACAGGGCAATGAACCCGATCGCCGCAGACACCGACAGCGGAATACGGAACAGCCAAAGCGCGACAAAACCGCCAATCAGCGCCAAAGGCACATTCATCAGAATCAAGGTGGCCTGCTTGAAGGACTTGAAGGCGTCGTACAGCAGCACAAAAATCAGCAGCAGCGAGATCGGCACCACGATGGTCAGGCGTTTCATCGCCCGCTCCTGGTTTTCGAACTCGCCGGACCAGTTCACGGCGTAGCCGTCGGGGATCTTCACGTTCTTCTCGACGCGGGCCTTCATGTCAGCGACCACCGAGCCCATGTCGCGGTCCTTGATGAAGATGCCAATCGCGGTGGTGCGCCGGCCGGCCTCGCGGGCAATGTTCATCGCGCCCGTGGTTTCCCGGATGGTCGTGACGGCCCCCAGCTGCACGTAGCCACCGCCCGGGGTGGAAATCGGGGTGTGGGGCAGGTTGGCCAGCACGCGTTCGTCGCTGGGCAAGCGCACCGCCACGGCGAACTTGCGCTCGCCCTCCCACAGGCTGGTGGCCACCTTGCCGGCCAGCGCGGCCTCGATCACGTCCTGGATATCGCTGACGTTCAGGCCATAGCGGGCGGCACGGTCGCGGTCGATGTCGATCAAGAGCTGGGGCACCTGGCCCTCGCGGTCAATCTCGGCGCGGGAGACGCCCTGTACCTGCTTGACCTCGCGCACGATGGCGTCGGTGATCTGCTTCATCTCGGCCAGATCGTCCCCGGCGAGCTTGATCACGATCTGGCCCTTGATCTGGGAAATGGACTCCAGCACGTTGTCCCGGATGGGCTGCGAGAAGGCCGGGTCGATGCTGGGGATGGCCGACAGCGCGCGCTCCATCTCCTCCAGGATCTTCTCGCGGGTCATGCCCTTGCGCCACTCGGCCTCGGGTTTCACGTCCACAAAGATCTCGGCCATGCTGATGGTCTTGGGGTCGGTGCCGTCTTCGGGCTGGCCGGCCTTGGAGACGGCAGTGCGCACTTCCGGCACCGTCAACAAAGCCTGACGGGCCATGCGCAGGATGCGGGCCGCCTCGTCGGTGGACACATTGGGCGACAGCGCAAAGTTGACCCAGGTGGTGCCTTCGTTCAACTCGGGCAGGAATTCGGAGCCCAGCCGGGAGGCAATCACGCCCGAGCCCAGGAAGGCTGCCAGGGCAATCCCCATCACCTTGCGGCGGTGGGCCAGGGACCAGTCCAGCACGGGCTCGTACAGCCGCTTGGCGGTGGCAACGACGCGGTTGTCGCCGTGCGGGAGCTTGCGCCGCAGCATCCAATAGATCAACAGCGGCACCAGGGTCAAGGAAAACAGCAGGGAGCCCACCAGGGCGGTGGTCACCGACAGGGCCATGGGCTGGAAAATGCGACCTTCGTGCCGCTGCAAGGCAAAGATCGGAATGTGCGCGGCAATGATGATCAGCATCGAGAACAGGGTCGGACGCCCCACCTCGTTGGCCGCATCGATGATGACCTGCTTGCGCTCGCTCTCGGGCAAGTCCTCTTTTTCCTGGGAGAGGCGGTGCAGGATGTTCTCGACCACAATCACCGCACCGTCCACGATGATGCCGAAGTCCATCGCCCCCAGGCTCAGCAGGTTGGCCGGCACGCCCATGATCTTCAGGCCCATGAAGGTGGACAGCAGCGCCAGCGGGATGATGACCACCACGGCCAGGCTGGCGCGCAGGTTCGACAGAAACAGGTACAGCACCAGGGCGACCAGCAGGGCCCCTTCCACCAGGTTGTGGAAGACCGTGGTCAGGGTCTTGTCCATCAGCCAGGTGCGGTCGTAGAACGGCACGATCTGCACGCCCGGCGGCAGGCCACGCGCATTGAGCTGGGCGATCTTTTCCTTGACAGCCTGCAGCACCACGCTGGGGTTCTCGCCTTTGCGCATGATGACGATGCCGGTGACGATGTCGTCGTCCAGGTCCTGGCCCACCACGCCTAGGCGTGGCACAGCGCCGATCTTCACCTGCGCGATGTCACGGATCAGCACGGGCGTGCCATTGCGTGAATCCACCACGATGCGGCCAATGTCGTCGGCCGACTTGAGCAGGCCGATGCCACGGATGGTGTATTGCTGGGCGCCCTGGGCCACATAGCTGCCGCCAGCGTTGGCATTGCCCCGACCCAGCGCATCCAGGAGGCTCTGGAAACTCAGCTTGTAAGCGCGCAGCTTGTCCAGATCGGGCTGGACCTCGTACTGCTTGATGCGCCCGCCCATGGCCACCACGTCGGCCACGCCAGGGACCTGGCGCAGCGCACGTTCCACCGTCCAGTCTTCCAGCGTGCGCAGCTCGGTGGTGCTCAGGCCATCACCCTGGAGGCGGTAGCGCATGATTTCGCCCACCGGCGTGGCATTGGGCGCAATGTTGGCCTGGGCGCCCTCGGGCAGGTCCACGCCGCGCAGACGCTCGGCCACCTGCTGACGGGCCAGGTTCACGTCGGCCTTGTCGTCGTAGGTGACGACCATGAAACTCAGGCCAAACTGGGTGTGCGAGAACACGCGGATCGCATTGGGAAGGCCCGACAAGGCCACCTCGACGGGCAGCGTGACCTGCTTTTCAACCTCCTCGGCCGCACGGCCCGGGTAGAGCGTGATGACGGTGACCTGGGTGTCGGTCACGTCGGGAAAGGCTTCCACCGACAGATGCTTGAACGCAAACACGCCCCCCAGGGCGAACATCAGCGTCCCCAGCACGATGAACAGCGGCTGGTAGATCGCGTACTGAATGAGGCGCCTCATGGGTGGTCCGCCTTCTCTGCGCTGTCCGCCGCACGGGGCTTGGCCTCATCCTGGGTGACGGAAAACAAGCGCAGCAGCAGCAGGGCGTTGTCGGCCACCACCTGCTCACCCGCCTTCAGGCCGGTGCTGACCACCGATTCCTTGGGACCCTGGTGGGCCAGTGCCACCTCGCGCGGCTCGAACACGCCAGGCTGGCTTTGCACAAAGACCATGTGGGTGCTGCCGCGCAGGATGATGGCGGCGGAAGGCACGACCACCCCGGCAGCAAAGGGCTGGCTGACCCGGGCGGTCACCAGCATTTCGGCCTTGAGCTTGCGGTCCGGGTTGTCGATGGCGCCGCGCACCTTCACCGTGCGGGTGTTGAGATCGATGAAATCAGCCGCTGCAATCACCTTGCCCTCGAAGTGGGTGTGGGGGTAAGCGGGCACCAGCACGTCAAAGCGGGCGCCTGGGCGCAGGGTACCGACATCGATGTCCCGGGCGTCGATCTGGATCCACAGGCTGGCGGGATCGGTGACGACGAACAGGGGCGGCACGCCTGGCCCGGATTGCTCGGGGCGAAGCTCCTGGCCGGGATTGAGGTTGCGCTCCACCACCACGCCCGGAATGCTGGCCTGCAGGCCCAGCTGCTGGTCCACCTGGTTCGCCTGGCCATACATCGCGGTGCGGGCTGTGGCCCGGGCGACCTCGGCCCGCGCGCGGGCGGCCTCGGCCTCGGCCTGGTCCAGCTCCTTGCGGGCGGTAATGCCGGCGTCGAAGAGCTCGCGCTGGCGGGCCAGGGCCTTGTCGGCCAGCTGGGCATCTGCGCGGGCGCGGGCGGTTTCGGCCTGGGCCTGGCCAAAATCCGGCGACGCCAGCCGGGCCAAGGGGGTGCCAGGTTTCACCGCCTGGCCCACATCGGCCAGCAGGCTGCTGACACGGCCGCCAAAGGCCGGGTAGATGCGCTGGGTGCGTTCCTCGTTCCAGGTCAGACGGGCAGGCAAATCAACCACGAGGTCCTGCGCCTCGGTCGCAGCCTGGGTGGACAAGAGGGCCAATTGGGGATGGCCCGGCGGAAAGCGCAGCTGCTGGTTTTGCAGGATGGGCGCGGCGGGGCCGGCATCGGCGCGGGGGGCAGGAGCCTCGCCACAGGCGCCCAGCAAAACCAGGGCGCACAGCGCAGCACCGCGCAGGGAATGTGCCGACCGCGGGAGGGACCCAAAGACGGGATGGGAAAAAACAGGGAGGGGCATAAGCACAGCAAAAAGGGGGCGGTTCACGCAGCGACGGCAACGACGCCGCTCAAGACGCGGGGGACAAGTCGATCAGGCCCAGGGCCTCGGGTTGGGTGCGCAGGCGCCAGGCGCCCCAGGCTTTGGCGTGATCGGCCCGGGCGGCCAGCACCTCCAGCAACGTGGCGCGCAGGGTGCGGCGGGCATCCAGCAAGTCGGTCAGCGACAGCGCGCCCTTGGCGTAGGCCAGCTCGGCCCGGTCGGCCACCCGGCGGGCCTGGGGCAAGACGCCGTCTTCGAGGCGAGCCAGGCGCTGCAGCGCAGTGACCAGGTCTTGCCGCAAGCGCGCCAGGTCCAGCGCCACCAGCTGGCGGATGCGGTCCAGCTGCTGCTCGGCCTGGGTGAGCTGGGCCTGGGCCCGGGCGATTTCGCCTTCATAGGCATAGCCCATCTGCAAGGGCATCTGCAGACGGAACTCCAGCATGCGGTTCGAGGTGCCCGGAAAGTGGTTGACCGAGGCGCCCAGCGTCACATCGGTCTTGCGCAAGGCCAGGGCACCGGCCAGCAGGGCTTCGGCTGCCCGCACACGGGCGGTGGCCGCCTGGACTTCGGGACGGGCATCGACCCAGGCGGCTACGTCCACGGCCACCGATTCCGCCGGCGCGGCAGCGGGCCAGTCGCCTTCAGGCCGCCAGGCGGGCAAGTCGGCCGGAGTGCCCAAGACCTGCGCCAGCGCCAGCCTGGCACGTGCCAGCTCGCGCTCGGCAGACAGGCGCTCGGCCTGGGCCCGCTGGGCTTCGATGTCGGTGCGGTCCGCGTCCTGGGCCGACACATCGCCCGCCTGCACCCGGCGCCTGGCCACGCGGGCCAGTTCGGCGGCGCTGTCGGCCAGGGCGGCCACGCTGTCCAGACGCTGCTGCGCCGCCAGCAGTTCATAGAAGGCGGCCAGTGCCACCTGCAGGGCCTGGGCCTGCACATCGGCCACATCGGCCCGGGCGGCGGCAGCCACCTGTTCTGCGCCCAGGGTGCGCAGCGCACGCTTGTCGCCCCGTTCCCAGGTCCAATCCATGCCCAGCGCTTTGTCGATGCGCTTGCGCCCCAGTCCGCCGGCACCGATGCCGTTTTGCAGGTCGATGGAGGCTGCCTTGGTGCTGAACACCGGCAGGGGCGCATGGTTGGCGGACTGGATGTCGGCCCGCGCCGCCGCCAGGGCTTGCCTGGCCAAAGCGACCTCGGGCTGCTGGCGGGCGGCCTGCAGGGCCTGAACCAAGGTCAGGGCTTGGGTGGGGGGCGTGGGCAGCTCCTGCGCCCCGGCGGAAAACGCCAGGGCCACACTAGCGACCCAAAACAGCTGTCGTATGCTCATGCCGTCGTTTATCGACGGACCTGCCTGACCGCTGCCTGACCTGCATCCCCCGTGAAAACACGTACCCGCCCTGCCCCTTGCCTGCCCTCCCATGCGCATCCTGCTGATTGAAGACGACGCCGTGCTGCGCGAGGTGGTGCAGCGCAGCCTGGCCGACGCCGGCCACCGCGTGGACCTGGCCAGCACCGTGGCCGATGCCCAGCATTTCTGGAGCGTGCAAAGCTACGACGCCGTACTGCTGGACCTGAACCTGCCCCAAGACCGCAGCCCCCAAAGTCCCTGGGGCAATGGCCTGCAGGTGCTGCGCGCCGCGCGTGCCCGGGGTGACCGCACCCCCGTGCTGGTGCTGACGGCCCGCGACCGCACCGAAGAGCGCATTGCCGGCCTCGATGCAGGGGCTGACGACTACCTGGGGAAGCCCTTTGACCTGGCCGAGGTCGAAGCCCGCCTGCGCGCCCTGGCCCGACGCACCCTGGGCACCCAGGACGTGACCTGCGTGGGCCAGTTGGCACTGGACCGGCGCCAGCGCCGCTTTGACATGCACAGCGCTCCCCTGGAACTACCCGCCCGCGAATTCGAGGTGCTGTGGGAGCTGATGAGCCCACCTGGCCGGGTAGTCAGCAAGCGCCAGCTGTCGGACAAGCTCTCCAGCTTTGACGACAGCCTGGGGGACAACGCGCTGGAGGCGTTCATCTCGCGGCTGCGCAAGAAGCTCGCAGGTAGCGGGGCCGGCATCCGCACCCTGCGGGGGCTGGGCTACCGGCTGGAGCCGGAGGACACCCCAGCGCCTGGGCCACTGCCATGAACCCGCAAGCCCTCCCCACCGAGGACACCGTGCCGTCCAAAGCCCCCACGCTGCGCGCGCGGCTGCTGCGCCATGTGCTGCTGCCACTGGCGCTGACCTGGCTGGTGGGCACGCTGGCCATGGTGCTGGTCTCCAACGGTTTCACCGAACGGGCCTTTGATCGTTCCCTGCTGGGCGATGCCTATGCCATGGCCGCCAATGTGCGGCTGGACAATGAGCGTCTGGACCTGGTGCTGACGCCCCGCGAAATCCGCTCGGTGCTGTTCGACCCGGTGGAGACGATCTTTTTCTCCGTGCTAGACCCGGATGGCCGCCTGCTGGCTGGCAACGCCCGCCTGGAGGCGGCGCCGCCGGCTGAGGGGAGCAGCTATCGGTTTTCCGACATCGATCACCAAGGGCGCGCGCTGCGGGCGGTGCGGCTGCGGCTGTCCACCCCGCAGCCCTTTGACATCGTGGTCGCGGAAACGACCCGGGTGCGGGATGCCCTGCAAATCCGCGAACTCCTGGTAGCCACCAGTGTGCAACTGCTGCTGTTGGCCGGACTGGCCTGGTGGCTGTGGCGGGCCATCCAGAAGGACCTGCGCCCGCTGAGCGCCTTCCAGCAGGCCCTGGCGCAGCGCAGTGCACGGGACCTGGCGCCCCTGCCCATCGAGGCCTCCAGCCTGGACATGCTGCGCCTTGGCTCCGCCGTCAACGGCCTGCTGGGCCGGGTGGCGCACAGCGTGCAGGCCCAACGCGAATTCGCCGGCAACGTGGCGCATGAGCTGCGCACTCCGCTGGCAGGCATTCGCGCCCAGGCCAGTTACGGGCTGGGACAGTCCGACCCAGCCCTTTGGAAGGCCCAGCTGGCGGGGGTGCTGCAGAGCGAAGCCCGCGCCACCCACCTGGTGAACCAGCTGCTGGCCCTGGCACTGGCCGATGAAGCCCTCCCCTCTGAAAACCTGCTGCTGGATGAACGGGTGCGGGACGCGGTGCTGCGTGCCCTGCCCCGCGCCGATGCCGCCGGCGTGGACCTTGGGGCCAAGGGGCTGGACCACCCCGTGCCGCTGCACGCGCCCGCCGTGCTGATCGACAGCCTGCTCAACAACCTGATCGACAACGCCTTGCGCTATGGCCACGATGCCAGCACCGCATCCCCCCAGGTGACCGTGGAACTGCGGGAAGAACCCCAGCCAGACGGGGTGGTGCGCATCCTGTCCGTCATCGACAACGGCCCTGGCATCCCCGCCGAGGCCCGGGCACGGTGGCAGCAACGCGGCATTCAGGGGCCAGCGGGCAAGCGCCTGGGCCAAGGGGCGGGACTGGGCCTGTCGATCGCGGCCCGCTGTGCCGAGGCCCTTGGCGCCACCCTGCGCCTGGAGGCGGGACCTGGTGGCCAGGGCCTGTGCGCCCAGCTGGTGTTCCCTTCGGTGTCGGCCTCAGCCGATGGCGGGCTGGTCCACCCCTCTTCCTTGTCGCCTTTGAGGAATCCCCGTGCGCATCCTGCTGATTGAAGACGACGCCCCGCTGGCCCAGGCCTTGGTGGGCTTTCTGAACGCCCGAGGCTTTGTCTGCGAATGCGCAGGCAGCCTCGCCGAGGCGCGGGCCTTGCTGCCGGCAGCCCATTGGGCGGCGGTGCTGCTGGACTGGGAATTGCCCGACGGCGAGGGCCTCTCGCTGCTGCCCACGCTGCGCCGCACCCTGCCCGACAGCCCGGTGCTGATGCTGACCGCGCGGGACCAGATCACCGACCGCATTCGGGGCCTGGATGCGGGTGCCGACGACTACCTGGTCAAGCCCTTTGACCCCGAAGAGCTGCTGGCCCGGCTGCGGGCGGTGGAGCGCCGCCGCAGCGGTGTGGGCAGCGCGGTGCTGGAACTGCCTGGCATGGTGATCGACCTGGGCCGCACCCGGGTCACCGTCCAGGGCCAGCCGGTGGAGCTCACGGCCAAGGAATGGGCCTTGCTGCGCGTGCTGGCCCTGCGGCCCGACCGCATCCACACCCGGGAAAGCCTGCAGGATGCGCTCTACGGTCTGGATGCCGACACCAGCAGCAACACGCTGGAGGTCTTCATCAGCACCTTGCGACGCAAGATCGGACGGGACCGCATCCAGACCCTGCGAGGCCTAGGCTACAAGCTGAACATGAATGCGCCTGCCTGAAATCTTCCTAAAACCCGTCTGAAACCCACCTGAAAGCCGTATGAAACGCCCTCCTAGCCTGGCCCAGGCCCTGTCCCGCACGCTACTGCCCTGGGTGGCCGTGCTCTGGTTGGCCACCAGCCTGGCGGTGGGCTGGTACATGCAGCACGAACTCGAAGAGCAGATCGACGCCAGCCTGATGGAAAGCGCCGAGCGGCTGCTGGACTTGGCCGTCCACGACGACAGCCTGCAGACCGATCTGCCCGCCCGACTGGGCCTACGCACCCCGCAAGCGGTGACCCGCCAGCAAACCGAGGATCCGGCGCATGATGTACTGCTCTACCAGGTCGTCGATGCGCAGGGCAGCGTGCTGCTGCGCTCCACCGATGCACCAGCACAAGCCCTGCTCGTCCCGCTGCGCACGGGCTACCACACCACCGAGCTGTTTCGCCTCTACACCCTGGCCCATCCCACACTGCCTTTGTTCATCCATGTGGGAGAACCCCTGGCGCACCGACGGGATTCGTTGCGAGAAACGCTGATTGGGCTGATCCTGCCCTTGTTTGTGGTCCTGCCCTTTCTGGCTTGGCTGATTCAGACCTTGCTGCGTCGGGCCCTGCACTCGGCAGGCATGTTGGCCGAGGAGCTGCAGCGCCGCGACGGCCAGCACCTGCAAGCCCTGCCGCCGCAACAGGATCTGCCGCTGGAATTACAAAGCATCGCCGACAGCGCCAACCACCTGCTGCGCCGCCTGGCCGATGCCCTGGACATCGAGCGGGCCCTGGCCGCCAACGCCGCCCATGAACTGCGCACCCCTCTGGCAGCGCTGCGCTTGCACCTTCAGAGCGCGCAGGCGCGGCTTTCCCCGGCAGACCTGGCGAGCCCAGCGAGCCTGGCGGGCCCCGAATTGCAGCAAGCCTTGAGCGCCCTCGACCGCTTGCAGCGGCGCACCGAGAAGCTGCTGCAACTCTCGCGGGCCGAATCCGGTGCGGGCTTGGCACAGGACCGGGTCAACCTGGGCCAGCTGGCAGGCCTGGTGGCCCAGGAATTCTGGGCCGACCCCGCGGTGCTGCAACGCCTGCAGCTGGTGGTGCCCGAAGACGTGGATGTGTGGGCGCGGGGCGATGTCGATGCCCTGGCGATGGCGCTGCGCAACCTGGTGGAAAACGCCATCCGCTATGCCCCGAGCGGCGCCATCGTGCTCGAAGTGGGCCTGCCCGCCTGCTGCAGCGTCCGCGACCAGGGCCCTGGCATGTCGGCCTCACAACTGGCTTTGCTGCCACAGCGCCACCAGCGTGGCACTGCAACAGACCCAGCCAGTCCACGCAAACACCCGATGCCTGGCTATGGACTGGGCCTGTCCATCGTGCGCACCATCGTGGAACGCCAAGGAGGCACTTTGCAGCTGGTCTCGCCCCCGCCCGGGCAAGACCATGGCCTACAAGCCACGCTGCTTTTGCGTCCTGCTGTCGAAGACCCACAGAGGTGAGAGCCCCCCTTCCGGCGTTCATTCAGCGTTCATGCAGCGCTTGTACATTTGCCAGCCGCCCACAGGCGTTTTTTGATTTCATCGTTTTTGCCATGACCAGCTTGTTACCCCGCGGGGCGGCCCGCCTGCCTTTGCACCCCTACTTTTTGCAACCTCTGCGCCGAATGGGGGTGGTATTCGCGGCTTGCCTGGCGGCAGGCGGGTCGATGGCAGCACCGCCTGCGCCGATTGCCTGGACGGCTGCCCAAGCCGAAGCGGCCGGGGTGCTCACCCAGACCCTGTCGCCTGCGGCCAAAGCCGTGACAGGCGCTGTGCTGCAAGGCACCGCCGAATTACCCCCATACGCGACCGAGTTGCTGAGTACGCCTCTGGCCGGCGTGGTGCAACAGGTGCTGGTGCGCCCCGGCCAGCAGGTCAAGGCAGGCGAAGTCGTGGCCCGCCTGCTGAGCCCGGAACTGGTGACCTGGCAGCGCGAGCTGCTGCAAGCCCAGGCCCAGGAACGCCTGGCTGCCGACAAGCTGGACCGGGATGAAAAACTCTACGCGGAAGGCATCATCGCCGGCCTACGCCTGCAAGAGAGCCGCACCCAGTACCGCCTGGCGCAGATCGCCAGCAAGGAACGGCAAGAGGTGCTGCGCTTGGCCGGTGCCAGTGGCGACCGCTTGCGCCCCGAGCTGGCCGTGCGGGCCGCAGCCGCCGGCACGGTGCTGGAAGTGCTGGCCACACCCGGCAAACGCCTGGACGCCGGTATGCCGGTGGCCGAACTGGCCCGCAGCACGCCCCTGTCACTGACCCTCGAAGCCACGCGCGAACAGGTCCAGGACCTGCGGGTGGGCGATACCCTGAGTGTGAAAGGCTGCCAAACCAAGGCACGCCTGGCCGCCATCGTTCCGCAGGTCAACACTGCGAACCAGACCATCCAGCTGCGTGCCGACATGCTGGAGCGCGAAGACTGTTTGCGGGTGCACCAGTTTGTGCAGGCCACCGTCACCGAACGCAGCGCACCGGCCACTGGCCTGGCCCTTCCGGCCGATGCCGTGGTGCGCCGGGACGGGAAAGCCTACGTCTTCGTACAAACCGCCCAGGGCTTCGTTCCCACCCGCATCGAGGCCAGCGAGGCCAGGGGCTCCCAGGTGCAGGTGCGCAGTGGACTTCGCGGGGATGAGCGGATTGCCGTGCGCGGCATGGCAGCGTTGAAGGGCGCCTGGCTCGGCCTGGGCAGCGAGGCGCCATGATGGCCCGCCTGATCGCCTTTGCGCTGTCCCAGCGCCTCTTGGTGCTGGTGATGAGCTTGGGCTTGATCGCGTGGGGCGTTCTGGCCCTGCGGGACCTGCCCATCGATGCCTTTCCCGATGTGTCCACCACCCAGGTGAAGATCGTGCTCAAGGCGCCGGGCATGACCCCCGCGGAGGTCGAGGCCCGCATCGTCGCGCCCATTGAGCAAGAGCTGCTGGGCATTCCCCACCAGGTGATGCTGCGCTCGCAAAGCAAGTACGCGATTGCCGACATCACGCTGGACTTTGCCGAAGGCACCGACATTTACTGGGCCCGCCAGCAGGTCAGCGAGCGACTGTCCGGCGTGATGGGCGACCTGCCCGAGGGCCTGAGCGGCGGGCTGGCCCCCATCACCACGCCGTTGGGCGAGGTGTTCATGTTCACCGTGGAAGGCGAGGCCAGCCTGGCCGACAAGCGTAAGGCGCTGGACCTGGTGATCCGCCCCCGGCTGCGGAGCATTCCGGGCGTGGCCGATGTGAACAGCCTGGGCGGGCTGGTGGAAACCTTTGAGGTGGTGCCAGACCTGGCCGCGCTGGCGGCGCGCAAGGTGTCGCTGCAGCAACTGCAGGAAGCCCTGCAGAACAACAACCGCAACGATGGCGCCGGTCGCCTGTCCAGCGGCGAGGAATCGCTCCTGGTGCGTAGCGACGGCAGCATCCGCAGCCTGGACGATGTGCGGGCGATTGCCATCGTGCAGCACGAAGGCCAGGCGGTGCGGGTGGGCGATGTGGCGAAGGTGCAGCTGGGCGCCCTTACCCGCTACGGCAGCGTCACCGAGAACGGCCAAGGCGAAGCCGTGCAAGGGCTGGTGCTGGCCTTGCGGGGTGCCAACGCGCAAAAATTGGTCCAGGACGTGAAAACGCGCCTGAGCGAAATTCAGGCCAGTCTGCCCGAAGGCATGGCGATTGCGCCCTTCTACGACCGAGGCCATCTGGTAGAACGCGCCATCCAGACCGTAGGCAAAGCCTTGACGGAAGCCATCGTGCTGGTGGTGGTGTTGCTACTGCTGTTTCTGGGGAATCTGCGTGCAGCCCTGGTGGTGGCGCTGATCCTGCCGCTGTCGGCCCTGGCCACCTTTGTGCTGATGAACCAGTGGGGCCTGAGCGCCAACCTGATGTCGCTGGGCGGGCTGGCGATTGCGATTGGCATGCTGGTCGATGCAGCCGTCGTGGTGGTGGAGAACATCGAAGCCCGCCCACACAGCCCCCAAGTGCCCCGGCTGCACACCCTCTACCGTGCCACCCAGGAAGTCGCCACGCCCGTCGGTGCGGGGGTGCTGATCATCATGATCGTGTTTCTGCCCCTGCTGACCCTGCAAGGCCTGGAAGGCAAGCTGTTTGGCCCGGTGGCACTGACCATCGTGTTCGCGCTGGCGGCGTCGCTGCTGCTGTCGCTGACAGTGATTCCGGTATTGGCCTCGTTCCTGCTGCACAGCTCGGCCCACCACACACCCTGGCTGGTGCGCAAGCTCGAAGCCGGCTATGCCCCCCTGCTGGACAAGGCGCTGCGCCACGCCAAGGCGGTGGTCGCAGGATCGGTGCTCGCTCTGGTGGGAGCGATGGCGCTGTTCCCCCTCATCGGCAAATCGTTCATGCCCTCGCTGGACGAGGGCGACATCCTGATGCAGGTCGAAAAACTGCCCTCCATCCACCTGGATCAGTCCGCCGCCACCGACATGGCGCTGCAGCGCCGCATCCTGGCGGAAGTCCCTGAAGTCGAACGCATCGTCGCCCGTGTGGGTGCGGATGAACTCGGCCTAGACCCCATGGGCCTGAATGAAACCGACAGCTTTCTGGTCCTCAAGCCGCGCGAGACCTGGCGTTTCGAGACCAAGGAGGCGCTGATTGATGCCATCCGGCAATCGGCCCAGGCCATCCCGGGGGTGAACCTAACCTTCACCCAGCCCATCGAGATGCGCACCTCCGAAATGCTGTCCGGAGTACGGGGCGACCTGGCCGTCAAGGTATTTGGCCCCAACCCCGAGGAACTTAACCGCCTGGCGGGCGAGATCGTACGGGTGCTGGAAGGCCTGCCGGGCAGCGAAGACGTGCTCACCGCGCAAAACGGCGGCGTGCAGTACTACCGCGTGGCCATCGACCGCATTGCCGCCGGACGCCTGGGCCTGAGCGTGGACCAGATCCAGAACGACCTGCGGGCGCTGATTGAAGGCCAGAAAGTCGGAGTGGTGATGCAGGAAGTGCGCCGCGTGCCCCTGGTGATGCGGGGCAGCGCGGACCTGCGCATGTCCCCCGCGCAGTTCGCCGAATTGCGCTTGCCCTTGCCCGATGGCCAGGCGATTGCGCTGTCCCAGCTCGCCACGCTGGAAGTGCAGGATGGCCCGGTCAAGATCGAGCGAGAGCAGTCCTCCCGCATGGCGGTGGTGCGGGCCAATGTGCGCGGGCGAGACCTGGTAGGCTTTGTGACCGAGGCCCAAGCCGCCGTCGCACAGCAGGTGCCCCTGCCCCCTGGCTACCGGCTGGCCTGGGGCGGCCAGTTCGAGAACCAACAGCGTGCCGCCGCCCGCCTGGCGGTGGTGGTGCCGGTGGCCCTGGCATTGATCGTCGGGGTGCTGTTTGCCACGCTGGGCAGCCTGCGCCAGGCGATTTTGGTGTTCGTCAACATTCCGATGGCCTTGATTGGTGGCGTGGTGGCACTGGCCGTTTCCGGCGAGTACCTGTCGGTGCCGGCATCGGTCGGTTTTATCGCGCTGATGGGCATTGCTGTGCTCAATGGCCTGGTGCTGGTCAGCTGCTTTAACCAGCTCGCCGCACGGGGGCTGCCCATCGAGGACGTCGTGCGCCAAGGTGCACTGCGGCGCCTGCGTCCGGTGCTGATGACCGCCAGCATTACCGCGCTGGGGCTGATTCCGCTGCTGCTGGCCACTGGCCCGGGCTCAGAAATTCAGCGCCCACTGGCCATCGTGGTGATTGGCGGCCTGCTGAGCGCCACCGTGCTGACCCTGGTGCTGCTGCCCATCCTGTACCGCCGCTTTGGCATTGCAAGAACGATTGCCCGCCCATGACACCGCACAGCCCCCAACCATCCAGCCCGCCCGACTGCCTGTTTTCCCTGTCCATTCCGCCGGCCCTGGAGGAAGAAGTGCTCGACGCCCTGATGGCCCTGCCGGACCTGGCGCCGGGGTTCACCGTGGTGCAGGGCCACGGCATGGGTGCCCACATTGAACTGGCCACCGCCCTGGAGCGGGTGCAGGGCCGGGCGCGCCGTTCCCTGGTCCAAATTGCCCTACCCCAAAACCAAGTGCCACGCTTATTGGCTGAGCTACGGACCACGCTGCGCGATGCGAACCTGGTGTACTGGGTAGTGCCCTTGATGGCCTTCAGCCGGCTGGGGGATAGCGCTTAAAAGAGGCTTGCGGGCGTCAGACGCAGGCCAAACGAGACCCAGCGCGCATTGGCATTGCTGCCGGATTGCTGACCCACGGTGGCATCGACTTGCACCTTGTTGGGAACGATGGCGTAACGCCCCCCAACCTGCCAATAAGGTTTGTGCCGGTGGTCACCAAAAGCCTCGGCAATCGCCAGCCACCGGGAACTGGCCTGGATTTCGGCACCCAACCCCCAGGTGGTGCTGTCCTGGCGGGAGTGTTTGTCCCGCAACCAGCCCAGGTTGGCATGGACGACCACGCGGTCATCGTTCAGCGATGCAGAAACCGGCACATACAGGTAGCGGTTGCCGAACTGGTTGGGCCCTGGCTGCACGCTGGGGTGTCGGATCGTTCCCACCGCCAATCCCCAGCCCCAGTCGTTGGCCTCCAGGGGCTTGAACAGAGTCTTGAGCTGGAACAGGCCATCGCCGGTCGAAGCACCGCCATCGGTATGAGCGCGCCCACCACCGAAAGTGAACTCCAGGTTGCCCGTGGGATTGCAGGCCGGCAGGGCCCAGACTTCGGTGCTGTTGCGGTAGCTGCGCACCCAGCTTTCCAGCTGGCAGCTCTGTGCTGTGGTCAAACGCGCATCGTCGGTCACGAACGGCCGGGCGGCCCAGGCGGATGGGACAGCACCTGCCAGCAGGCAAAGGGGAATGAGGCGGCGAAACATGGCGCAGATGCTATGACGGATTCATGAAGTCGGCATGACAGCCGCGCGCGCCCGCAGGCCAGGCAAGCTGCACCGCTCAAAACCCCAGGGTGCGCGGCAGCCAGGTAGACAGCGCCGGCACAAAGGTCAGCAGCACCAGCACCAGCAAATGCGCCCACAGGAAGGGCGGCAGCTCCTTGGTCAAAGCCGCCATCGGTACCCGGGTGGCCACGGCAGTGACGAACAGCAGACCGCCGACGGGCGGGGTGATCATTCCCAGCGTCAGGTTGACGATCACCACGATGGCGAAATGCGTGGGGTCGATGCCCAGGCTCGCCGCAATCGGCGCCAGGATGGGCACCAGCACGATCACGCCCGGCAGCGGCTCCATGAAGATACCAAACAGCATCAGCAAAACGTTGACCGCGATCAGGAACATCCAGGGCGACAGCTCCCAGCCGATGATGGTCTGCGAGAGGGCCTGCGGAATGCCCTCCACCGTCAGCACCCAGGCAAAGGCCGCCGAGGTGGCCATCACCAGCAGCACCGAGGCCGTGAGCATGGCGGAACGGGCGGCAATGCCGGGCAGCGCCTTCCACTCCAGCGTGCGGTAAATCCACTTGCCACAGAACAAGGCATAGAACACGGCCACGACCGAGGCCTCGGTGGGCGTGAAGATGCCAAAGCGGATGCCGACCAGGATCAGCACGATCAGCATCAGCGCCGGAATCGCCTTGACGCTGTTGACCAGCATCTCGCGCGCCGAAGGACGCGGCTCGGTCGAGCGGTAGCCACGCTGGTGGCACACCTGCCAGTTGACGAAGGCCATCGCCGCCGCAATCAGCAGGCCGGGCACAAAACCGGCAATGAACAGCCCGCCGACCGATACCTGCTCATCCTGCATGGCATAGATGATCATGCTGATCGAGGGCGGAATGATGGGCCCGACCACGGCGGTGCTCGACGTGAGCGCTGCGGCATAGGCGCGGGAATAGCCGGCCTTGTCCATCATCTTGACCATCATCGACCCCGGCCCGGCGGCATCGGCCAGCGCCGAACCGGAGATGCCCGAAAACAGGGTCAGCGACAGCACGTTGGCATAGCCCAGCCCGCCGCGCAAATGGCCGACAAACTGGGCCGCAAAGCGCAGCAGCACCGCAGTGAGCGCGCCGCCCGACATCAGCTCGGCTGCCAAAATGAAGAAGGGCACGGCCATCAGCGGAAAGCTGTCCAGGCCGGTGAACATCTCCTTGAACACCACCAGCTGCGGGTAGCGTCCGCCCACCCACACCGCCAGCGAAGCGGACATGGCCAGCGCAAACGCCACCGGCACGCCCAGCGCCAGCAGCACGACCACGGCAATCAACAAGGTCAAAGTCATGGATGCACTCCCGGGTTCACAAGGCAGCGGCGGATTCGCCGTCCATCTCGCTGGATTCGGCGTAGCTGCCAGCCTGCACATAGCCCCGCACGATGAACAGCAGGTGCACAAACAGCAGCACAAAGCCCGCCGGCATCACCGCGTAAATCCAGGCAATCGAAATGTCGGTCGCGGCGGTGGTCTGAAAGCGGGTGGCTTCCACGTAGCGCACCGCGTAATACGCCATCGCTAAGAAAAACACGCCCAGCGCCAGCGCCACCACGGCGCGCACCAGCATGGCGCCCCGGCTGGGTAAGGCGGTGTGCAGGTTCTCGATCGCCACATGGCCACCAAAGCGCAGCACCAGGCCCGCGCCCAAGAAGGTGATCCAGACCATCATGTGGCGGGCCACTTCTTCGGCCCAGACCAGGGAGTCGCCGGTGGTGTAGCGCAGCACTACATTGGCAAAGACCACGCAAGACATGGCGGACAACAGCAGGATCAGTGCCCAGCGGTTGCACGCCACCAGCGCAGTTTCACATCGGTTCAGGAAGCCCATGGGCAGCCCTCCAGCAACAAAAATGGAAAAAGAACACAGAAAAAGAAAACCCGGCCAGGCCGGGTCGTCGTGCCAGTGCAGGGGCGCAAAGCTCCCCGCAGGACGGATGTCCTTACTTTGCCTGGGCGATCTGGTCGATGGTCTTCTGGCCAAACTTGGCGGCGTACTGGGTGTAGGCCGGTGCCATGGCTTTCTGGAACGGGGCCTTGTCCACCTTGGTCACGACCTGCACACCGTGGGACTTGATTTCCTCGACGCCCTTCTTCTCGACATCGTCCACGAACTTGCGGGTGGCGAGAGCACCGGTCTTCGCACCCTGGATGAAAGCGGCCTTTTGCGCCTCGTTCAGGCTGCCGAAGAACGCGGGCGAGACGATGAATGCGACTGGAGCGTACACATGCGCCGTCAGCGAAAGGTGCTTTTGCACCTGCCACAGCTTGGCCGACACGAACACCGAGACCGGGTTTTCCTGGCCGTCGATGGTGCCTTGCTGCAGCGCGCCAATCACCTCGGGCCAGGCCATGGGCGTGGGGGACGCGCCCATGGTGCGGAAGGCGGTGATGTGCACCGGGTTCTCGGTCACGCGGATCTTCAGACCTTTGAGATCCTCGGGCTTGCTGACGCTGACCTTGTTGTTGCTCAGGTGGCGAAAGCCCTGCTCACCCCAGGCCAGCGCGATCAGGCCGCGCTTCTTGAACTTGGTCAGCAGGTCCTGGCCAAAGTCGCCGTCCAGCACATTGCGGGCATGCTGGGTGTCGCGGAACAGGAAGGGGATGTCCACCACGCCGACTTCGGGGACGAAGTTGCTCAGCGCGCCGGTGGAGACGATTACCGCTTCCAGCGTGCCCAGCTGCAGGCCTTCGATCATGTCGCGCTCGCCACCCAGTGCGCTGGAGGGGAACTGCTTGAACTTGAAGGCGCCGTTGGTGGATTTTTCCACCGCATCGGCCCAGGCCTGGGCGCCCGCGCCGTAGTGCGAATTGACAGCCAGCGCGTAGCCAATCTTGATTTCACGCGGCTGCTGTGCCAGCGCACCAGTGGCCGACACCGCCAGTGCAGCGCCCATGCCGGCCGCCAGCCAGGCACGGCGGGAAAAAAGAAGGGAAGTCATCGTGCAAACACCCTGAAAGATCAAAAGCAGGGATTGTAGGCGCGGCCCCAATGCCCCATGCCCTATGGATCAGCCCAGTTTCTGGCCTGTGCGAAAGAACGCCACCGTGGCCACCAATTCCTCTGCCTGGGTCTGCAGGGAGCTGGCCGCCGCAGCCATCTGCTCGACCAGCGCAGCGTTCTGCTGCGTGGTCTGATCGATCAGGGAAACGGTCTCGCTCATCTGGCCCATGCCCTGGCTTTGCTCGCGGCTGGCGGCACTGATCTGGACCATGATGTCAGTCACCCGACGGATGGATTCGACCACTTCGCCCATCGTGCCGCCTGCATGGTCCACCAGCTGGCTGCCTTGCTCGACGCGATTGACGCTCTCGGTGATGAGTTCCTTGATCTCCTTGGCGGCCTCGGCACTGCGCTGGGCGAGGTTGCGCACTTCGCTGGCCACCACAGCAAATCCCCGGCCCTGTTCACCCGCACGGGCGGCTTCGACCGCTGCGTTCAGGGCCAGGATGTTGGTCTGAAATGCGATGCCATCGATCACACTGATGATGTCGGCGATCTTCTGGCTGCTGGCGTGGATGCCGCGCATGGTGTCCACCACCTGGTTGACCACCTGGCCACCGGCAGCCGCCACGTCCGACGCCTGCTGTGCGAGTTGGTTGGCTTGGGTGGCGTTGTCGGCATTGCGGTGTACGGTGGAATTGAGCTCTTCCATCGAGGCCGCCATCTGCTCCAAAGCAGCGGCCTGCTGCTCAGTGCGGGCAGACAGATCGTGGTTGCCCTGGGCGATCTCGGAAGCCGCGTTGGCCACACCCTCGGCCCCTTGCCGTACCCGCGCGACCACTTTGGCCACACTTGTGCGCATGGACTGAATGGCAAACAGCAGGCTGGAACGGTCGGCAACGGAGCGCAACGCGATCTGCGCGTTCAGATCACCGTCGGCCATGCGCTGCATGGCCTGGGCGGCATAGTACTACAGCCGTAGTTAAAGATCAGGCGGAGAGCATCCTCGGCGACGGTAAT
>CAYZPX010000022.1:0-20369 GCA_964480105.1 uncultured Burkholderiaceae bacterium
GCACGCCGGCGTGGATGGTGAAGTAGTCCACGCCCTGCTCGGCCTGCTCGATCAGCGTGTCGCGGAAGATTTCCCAGGTCAGGTCCTCGGCGATGCCGCCCACCTTTTCCAGCGCCTGGTAGATCGGCACGGTGCCGATGGGCACGGGCGAGTTGCGCACGATCCAGTCGCGCGTGGTGTGGATGTTCTTGCCGGTGGACAGGTCCATCACGTTGTCGGCGCCCCAGCGGATGGCCCAGACCAGCTTTTCCACTTCTTCTTCAATGCTCGACGTGACGGCGGAGTTGCCGATGTTGGCGTTGATCTTCACCAGGAAGTTGCGGCCAATGGCCATGGGCTCGACTTCGGGGTGGTTGATGTTTGCGGGGATGATGGCGCGGCCCCGGGCCACCTCATCGCGCACAAATTCGGGCGTGATGATCTTCGGGATGCTGGCGCCCATGGGGTTGCCCACCAGGCGCTGCTCGCGGGCCGGGTCGGCCTGGTACTGGGCCATCCACTCGCGCTTGCCGTTCTCGCGGATGGCGACGTATTCCATCTCGGGGGTGATGATGCCCTTCCTGGCGTAGTGCATCTGGCTGACGTTGCCGCCGGCCTTGGCGCGGCGGGGCTGGCGCTGCAGGCCGGCGGACTCGGCGCGCAGCTGGGCCAGGCGGGCGGCGTCGTCGCTCTTTTGGCCGTCGTCCAGGGCCACGGGGGGGCGGCCGGTGTAGATCTCGCTATCGCCGCGCGCCTCGATCCAGGCACTGCGCACGCTGGCCAGGCCCTTGCGCACGTCGATCAAGGCTTTGGGATCGGTGTAGGGGCCGGAGGTGTCATAGACGCTGACGACCTCGCCGTTGGTGAGCGCGATGTCGCGCACCGGCACGCGCAACTCGGGGTGGAGCTGGCCAGGCAGGTAGGCCTTGGTAGAGGCGGGAAAGGGCTCGCGGGTCAGGGCCAGCAGGTCGGCAAACTTTTCGCGGGCCAGGGTGTCGGGGGCGTTCATGGGCAGATCTCCAGGGTTTCCGGGGGGTGAATTGCTCCGGAAAGGGATCTGCGCCACCGCCCACAGGGTTGAGGCGGCTGCCACCAGGCCATTGCGGCCCAGGACAAGGGGATCGGCTCTTCTTCCGCCGGTATGAACCGGATCAAGTTCGTCGGGTTTGCAGCGTCACCTGTGGTTCAGGCCGTCTGCATCTCAGCGCGTCAGCACACCCCGGAGCAGGCGGCAGTATAGGTGAAGGCCCGCTGCTGCTAGCGCAGTCGATCAGCAAACATCACCGCAAAAAAGACCAGCAGCGCGCCAATCGTCCAGCGCATGATCGCCAAGCCCCAGCGCTTGAAATGCGGGCGGCCGGTGACCGCATGCAGCCCGAACAGCACGATGGCTGCCAGCAAGAGCAGCAGGACCAGGACACGAACCAGGGTCATCGGGTGTTGGGGATGGTGGCGGGCTTACCAGGCGCGCGCCGGCAGCGCAAAACCCTGGGGCGCCAGGCGCTCGTCCTGGAAGGTGACTTCTTCCCAGGCCTCGGGCTGGGCCAGCAGCGCGCGCAGCAGCTGGTTGTTCATCGCGTGGCCGGAGCGGAACGCCGTGTAGGCGGCCAGCAGGGGTTTTCCCAGGATGTACAGGTCGCCCATGGCATCGAGGATCTTGTGCTTGACGAACTCGTCGTCGTAGCGCAGGCCGTCGCTGTTGAGCACCTTGTAATCGTCCATCACGATGGCGTTATCCAGGCCACCGCCCAGGGCCAGGCCGTTGGCGCGCAGCATTTCCACGTCGCGGGTGAAACCGAAGGTGCGGGCGCGGGCGATGTCGCGGCAGTAGCTGCCGCTTCCAAGGTCAAACTCGTAACGCTGGCCGGTCGAATCGACGGCCGGATGGTCAAAGTCGATTTCGAAACTGAGTTTGTAGCCGTGGTAGGGCGTCAAGCGCGCCCATTTGGCCTGGGCACCTTCGCCTTCGCGCACATCGATGGGCCGGGTGACGCGGACAAAGCGCCGGGGCGCGTTTTGCAGCGCAATGCCCGCACTTTGCAGCAGGAACACGAAGGAGGCGGACGAGCCATCGAGGATGGGTACCTCTTCAGCGGTGATGTCCACGTACAGGTTGTCGATGCCCAGGCCGGCACAAGCCGACATCAGGTGCTCGACGGTGTGGACCTTGGCGCCGCCGGCCGAAATCGTGGAGGCCAGGCGGGTGTCGGTGACGGATTCGGCGCGGATCGGGATGTCCACCGGCTCGGGCAGATCCACCCGGCGAAACACGATACCGGTGTCGGGCTGGGCTGGTCGCAAGGTCAACTCGACCCGCTGACCACTGTGCAGGCCCACGCCGACGGCGCGGGTCAGGGTCTTGAGGGTGCGTTGTTGGAGCATTGCGCGATTTTAAAAGGTGGGCCCTGTTTTGGGCGGGAGGCTGTGTGAAAGGCCGGTAAAGACAAAGGGCGCCCTGGGGCGCCCTTGGCTGCTGTGCCGAGGCTCAGTCCGCCTGCTTGCGCAGGAAAGCCGGGATTTCCAGGTCGTCCATGCCACCGGAGGACAGCGCATCGACACGGGCGGCGGCCAGCGTGCGGTCCTGGGGCTTGCGCCAGACGCTGGGCACCGCCATGTTGCCGTAGTCGCTGGTGCTGCGGCCTGCCACGGGTGCCGTTGCGGTACTGCCAGCCGGGCTGGCCACGCCGATCGCAGCGGTGGGCAGTTCGTAGGCGATGTTGTCGGTGCCGTTGCGCACCAGCTGCATGGTCTGGCGCTGGGCCTTGGGACGCGACAGGCCGGTGGCGACCACGGTGACGCGGATCTCGTCGCCCAGGCTTTCGTCATAGGCGGCGCCGTAGATGACATGGGCATCGGGCGAGGCGTAGGCATTGATGGTGCTCATGGCCATGCGCGACTCGGACAGCTTGAGGCTGTTCTTGGCGGCGGTGACCAGCACCAGCACGCCCTTGGCACCCGACAGGTCGATGCCTTCCAGCAGCGGGCAGGCCACGGCCTGCTCGGCCGCGATGCGGGCACGGTCTGGGCCACTGGCGGTGGCGGTGCCCATCATGGCCTTGCCAGGCTCACCCATCACGGTGCGCACGTCTTCAAAGTCGACGTTCACATGGCCGTACTCGTTGATGATCTCGGCAATGCCGCCGACGGCGTTCTTCAGCACATCGTTGGCCTGGGCAAAGGCTTCGTCCTGGGAGATGTCGTCGCCCAGCACTTCCAGCAGCTTTTCGTTGAGCACGACGATCAGCGAATCGACGTTGGCCTCCAGCTCGGAGAGGCCCTCATCGGCGTTGGACATGCGGCGCTTGCCTTCCCAGTCGAAAGGCTTGGTGACCACGCCCACGGTGAGGATGCCCATTTCCTTGGCCACGCGGGCAATCACCGGCGCTGCGCCCGTGCCCGTGCCGCCGCCCATGCCGGCCGTGATGAACAGCATGTGCGCACCCTGGATGGCGCTCTTGATGTCGTCCACGGCGCCTTCGGCGGCCTCGCGGCCCTTGTCGGGCTTGCTGCCGGCGCCGAGGCCGCTCTGCCCCAGCTGGATGGTGCGGTGGGCTGCACTGCGGCTCAGTGCCTGGGCATCGGTGTTGGCACACACGAACTCCACGCCCTGCACCTGGCGGGCAATCATGTGTTCGACGGCATTGCTGCCGCCACCGCCCACGCCGATCACCTTGATCTGGGTGCCTTGGTGGAATTCTTCCGCTTCAATCATGTCGATGGGCATCTTCGCGCTCCTGGTCTGATGTGCTGTTGCTGTTAGCAAGAAAAAGGGGGAAAGGGTGAGTCAATCAATGAAGGCCGAGGCAAAAGGAGCGATGGCACCCCGCCATCGTCCCTGTAAAAACTTCAAAGGGCAAGTACCAATGGGGAGAAAAGCAGTGGGCATGGTTAAAAATTCCCCACGATGAAGTCCTTGAAGCGGCCAAAGGCCGTTTTCATGGAGCCGCTTTTCTGGGCCACCTTGAAACCGCGCATGCGGGCCAGCCGCGCATCTTCCAGCAGCCCCATCACGGTGGCGGCACGCGGCTGGGCGACCATGTCAGACAGCGCACGGGAGTATTTGGGGATGCCGCGGCGCACGGGCTTGAGAAAGATGTCTTCCCCCAGCTCGATCATTCCGGGCATCACCGAACTGCCACCGGTCAGCACGATGCCGGACGAGAGCACTTCCTCATACCCCGATTCGCGGATGACCTGCTGGACCAGCGAGAAGATTTCCTCGACGCGCGGCTCGATCACGCCGGCCAGCGCCTGCTTGCTCAGCATGCGGGGGCTGCGGTCGCCCAGACCGGGAACCTCGACCTGGCTGTCGGGATCGGCCAGCAGCTGCTTGGCATAGCCGCTCTCCACCTTGATGTCCTCGGCGTCCTTGGTGGGCGTGCGCAAGGCCATGGCGATGTCGCTGGTGATCAGGTCACCGGCAATCGGGATCACCGCCGTGTGGCGGATCGCCCCGCCGGTGAAGATGGCCACGTCGGTCGTTCCGGCGCCAATGTCCACCACAGCCACACCCAGCTCACGCTCGTCAGCGGTCAACACCGCCTGGGCCGACGCCAACGGGTTGAGCAGCAGCTGCTCGACTTCCAGACCGCAGCGGCGCACGCACTTGACAATGTTCTCGGCTGCGCTCTGGGCGCCGGTGACGATGTGGACCTTGGCCTCCAGGCGGATGCCGCTCATCCCGATCGGCTCCTTGACGTCCTGGTTGTCGATCAGGAATTCCTGCGGCTCGACCAGCAGCAGGCGCTGGTCCGAAGAAATGTTGATCGCTTTGGCCGTCTCCACCACACGGGCCACGTCGGCCGCAGTGACTTCGCGGTCTTTCACGGCGACCATGCCACTGGAGTTCAGGCCCCGGATGTGGCTGCCGGTGATGCCGGTGTAGACCCGCTGGATCTTGCAGTCGGCCATCAGCTCGGCCTCTTTCAGGGCCTGCTGGATGCTTTGCACCGTGGCATCGATGTTCACGACCACGCCGCGCTTGAGCCCGTTGCTGGGCGCCACCCCCAGGCCAGCGAGCTTCAGCTCGCCGCTGGGCAGAACCTCGGCCACCACGGCCATGACCTTGGCCGTGCCAATGTCCAAGCCCACCACCACGTCTTTGTACTCTTTCGCCATATCCGCGTTTGTCCTTTTATCGTCTCTGGGGCTGCGCCGCGTTGGCGCGGGCCGCATCGGGGGCCAGGGTGGTCACGCCGCGCAGGCGCAGCGCATAGCCGTCGGCATGGCGCAAATCGGCGGCCTCCAGCGCATCGACCCGGCGGCGGTACTGGCCCACCACCTCGTTGAGGGTTTGCACAAATTTCTGGCTGCGCTCCAGCACTTCGGCGGTGGTACCACCACCCAGCTCGACCACGGCATTGCTGTCAAAAGTGGCCCGCCAACCGCCCCGGGGGGTCCATTCGAGTTCGGTCAACTCCAAGGCCAGCGGCGCGAACACGGGCTGCAGGCGGCGGAACATGTCCAGCACCGCGGCAGACTGGCCTTGAGGACCTTTCAGACGGGGCAGGTCGTCCTGCTCCAGGTCGCTCGCGTTGGCCTCGAAGGTTTCGCCGTCGCCATTGAGCAGGGTGGCACTGGTCTCAGGGCCCCAATACGCTGCAGCATCGTGTTCCCGCAGGCGGACCCGCAGGGTCCCTGGATACTCGCGGCGCACCGAGGCACTGCGCACCCAGGGGACCTGTTCAAACGCATCCCGCACCTGCGCCAGGTCGATCGTGAAAAAGTTGCCCACCAGCTGGGGGGCCACATTGGCCCGGAGGGTGATGGCGTTGTTGTGAACCATCTCGCCCTGGACCACGATGCGGCGGATTGCAAAGGCCGGATGGTGCACCGCCCAGCGGGCCGCCACTGCCAGCACGGCCAGCACCAAGCCGGCGAACAGGACCGACGCGGTCAGGTTCATCAGCTTGACGTCCAGGGGTGCGGGCAGGCTGGCGTTCATGGCGCAGGCGCTCCCAGGGTGCTGCCAGGTGGCGTGTCCAGCGTGGCCCGGGCCAGTACGCCCAGGCACAGGTCTTCGTAGGCGATGCCGGCCGCACGGGCCGACATGGGCACCAGCGAGTGGCCGGTCATGCCGGGCGAGGTGTTGATCTCCAGCAGAAAAGGCTGGCGGTCGCTGGCACGGACCATGATGTCCGCCCGTGCCCAGCCCCGGCACCCCAGGCTGCGGAAGGCCTGGACGACGATGCGCTGGATCTCGCGCTCCTCGGCCTCGGGCAAGCCACTGGGGCAGTGGTACTGGGTGTCGTCGGTGAAGTACTTGTGCTGGTAGTCATAGTTGCCCTGGGGCGCGACGATGCGGATCACCGGCAGGGCCTGGGCGCCAGCACCTTCGCCCAGCACCGGGCAGGTGGTTTCGTCGCCGGCGATGAACTGCTCGCACAGCACTTCGGGATCGTAGCGGGCGGCCAGTGCATAGGCCTGGGCACACTGGGCGGGGTCCGTGACCTTGGTCAGGCCGATGGTGGAACCCTCGCGGGCGGGCTTGACGATCATGGGCGCGCCCAGGTCGCGCAGGGCCTGTTCGGTGTCCTGGGCGCTGGCGACCAGGCGCCAGTCGGGGGTGGGCAGGCCCTCGGCGCGCCACAGGCGCTTGGTCATGATTTTGTCCATCGCGATGCTGGAGGCCAGCACGCCCGAGCCGGTGTAGGGAATGCCCAGCAGCTCCAGCGCGCCCTGCACGGTGCCGTCTTCACCGTGACGGCCATGCAAAGCGATAAAGCAGCGGTCAAACCCCTCGTGCTTGAGCGCACCCAGGTCCCGCTGGGCGGGATCGAAGGCGTGGGCATCCACGCCACGCGCCTGCAGCGCCTGCAGCACGCCCTGGCCCGACAGCAGCGAAATGTCGTGCTCGGCCGAGCTGCCGCCCATGAGCACGGCGACCTTGCCCAGGCTGCGTGGATCGATGTTGGTGTCCAAAATGGTCATTGCGCCCCCCCTGTGTGCGCT
Source organism: uncultured Burkholderiaceae bacterium (assembly GCA_964480105.1). Taxonomy (GTDB): domain Bacteria; phylum Pseudomonadota; class Gammaproteobacteria; order Burkholderiales; family Burkholderiaceae_C; genus CAYZPX01. The sequence continues at coordinate 6,931 of CAYZPX010000022.1, forward strand.
GCAAGCTCATTATTTTGTAGCATTTCGACCACCTTGCCGGGCACGGCACCGATCGATCCAGCGCCCATGCACATCACCACATCGCCGTCGCGGGCGTTGTCGACAATGGCCTGGGGCAAGTCCGCAATGGCGTCAACGAACAGCGGCTCGACACGGCCCGCCACACGCAGGGCACGGGCCAGTGCCCGGCCATCGGCGGCGACCACCGGGGCCTCGCCCGCAGCGTAGACTTCGGTGAGCAAGACGACATCGGCCTGGCCGATCACCTTGACGAAATCCTCGAAACAGTCGCGGGTGCGGCTGTAGCGGTGCGGCTGGAAGGCCAGCACCAGACGGCGGCCCGGAAACGCCCCCCGCGCGGCCGCCAGCGTGGCCGCCATTTCGACCGGGTGGTGGCCGTAGTCATCGATCAGCGTGAACTGGCCGCCATCGCGGGTGGGCAGCTCGCCATAGCGCTGAAAGCGCCGACCCACGCCCTTGAAACCCGCCAGGGCGCGCAACACCGCCTCGTCGGAAACGTTCAGCTCGACCGCAATCGCGATGGCGGCCAGGGCGTTGAGCACGTTGTGCTCGCCAGCCAGGTTCAGCACCACCTCCAGATCGGGCAGGGTGATGCCATTGCGGCGCTGCACCGTAAAACGCATCTGGCCCGCTTCGGCACGGACGTTGACGGCACGCACCTGGGCGTCCTCGGCAAAGCCATAGCTGGTGACCGGACAGGTCACCTCGCCCAAAATCTCGCGCACCGCAGGGCTGTCCACGCACAGGACGGCGGTGCCGTAGAACGGCATGCGGTGCAAAAAGTCCACAAACGCCTGCTTGAGCCGGCCAAAGTCATGGCCATAGGTTTCCATGTGGTCGGCGTCGATGTTCGTGACCACCGCCATCACGGGCAGCAGGTTCAGGAAAGACGCATCGGACTCGTCGGCCTCGACCACGATGTGGTCGCCACTGCCCAATTTGGCGTTGGCACCGGCGCTGTTGAGGCGCCCACCGATCACGAAGGTGGGGTCCAGCCCCGCTTCGGCCAGCACGCTGGTGACCAGGCTGGTGGTGGTGGTCTTGCCGTGGGTGCCGGCAATGGCGATGCCCTGCTTGAGGCGCATCAGTTCGGCCAGCATCAGCGCACGGGGGACCACGGGAATTTTCTTGGCGCGGGCGGCCAGGACCTCGGGGTTGTCGGCCTTGACGGCAGTGGAGGTGACGACCGCATCGGCGCCGGCAATGTGGGCGGCGTCGTGTCCCAGGCAGATCTGGATGCCCAGCGCCTGCAGGCGCTGCGCGGTGGCGCTGCCCACCAGGTCGGAGCCAGAAATGCGGTAGCCCAGGTTGAACAGGACCTCGGCAATCCCGCTCATGCCGGCACCGCCAATGCCGACGAAGTGGATGTGGCGAATGGCGTGTTTCATGCGGCCAGCTCCTCGCATGCGGCCAGCACCTCGTCGGTGGCGTGAATCTTTTGCATCTTTTTGGCGTTCAGGGCCCTGTTTACCAGCGCAACGCGCTCCATTTTCAATAGCATCTGTGACAAAACTTCGGGGTGCAGGTCCTGCTGCTGCACCAGCCAGCCGCCGTCGGCATCGACCAGAAAACGGGCATTGGCCGTCTGGTGGTCGTCCACCGCGTACGGAAAGGGCACGAACAGCGCCGCCGCACCGACGGCAGCGATCTCGGTAACGGTGCTGGCCCCGGCGCGGCACACGATGAGGTCGGCCTCGGCAAAGGCCTGGGCGGTGTCCTCGATGAAGGGGGTCAGCGTGGCCTCCACGCCGGCGCGGGCGTACTCGGCGCGCAAGGCGTCGATCTGGGCCGCACCACTCTGGTGGGTGACCACGGGGCGCTGCGCTGGCGGGATCAGTGCCAGCGCGCGGGGCACGATCTCGTTGAGCGCCTTGGCACCCAGGCTGCCGCCCACAACCAGCAGGCGCAGTGGCCCGCTGCGGCCGGCAAAACGTTCGGCGGGGCCCGGCTGGTTCAGGAAGGCCGCGCGCAGGGGGTTGCCCACCCAGGCGGCCTGGGGCATGGCCTGGGGGAAGGCGGCGAACACGCGCTGGGCCACGCGCGCCAGGACTTTGTTGGCCATGCCGGGGACCGAATTCTGCTCGTGCAGCACCAGAGGCTTGCCCGCCAGCCGGCCCATCAGGCCGCCGGGGAAGGTGATGTAGCCCCCCAGGCCGATCAGCACATCGGGCTGCACCCGGCGCACCACCTGGCGGGCCTGCCAGAACGCCCGCGCCAGGCGCCAGGGCAGCAGCGCCAGGGTTTTGAGGCCCTTGCCACGCACGCCCGCAAAGTCGATGACCTCCAGAGGGAAGCCACGGGGTGGCACCAGGCGCGACTCCATGCTGCCCGGTGCGCCCAGCCAGTGGACGTTCCAGCCCCGGGCGCGCAGCGCCTCGGCCACGGCCAGGCCCGGGAAGATGTGCCCACCGGTGCCACCGGCCATGACCAGCGCAGTTTTGGAGGCCTTGCGCGGGGAGGGACGGGCAATGGCGGCGTTCATGGCAGGTTCCCCTTGCGCATCATGAGCTTGTTTTCGTAGTCGATGCGTAGCACCAGTGCGATGGCCACCAGGTTCATCAAGATGGCCGAGCCACCAAAGCTCATCAGTGGCAGGGTCAGTCCTTTGGTCGGCAAGGCCCCCAGGTTCACGCCCATGTTGATGAAGGCCTGGAAGCCCACCCAGATCGCCACGCCCTGCGCGACCAGGCCGTTGAACACCCGGTCCAGCATGATGGCCTGGCGGCCAATGTTCATGATGCGGCGGGTCAGCCACAGGAAGATCAGGATCAGCGCCAGCACGCCGACCAGGCCCAGTTCCTCGCCAATCACGGCAAGCAGGAAGTCGGTGTGGGCCTCGGGCAGCCAGTGGAGCTTCTCGACGCTGCCCCCCAGGCCCACACCAAACACCTCGCCTCGGCCAATCGCGATCAGGGAATGCGAGAGCTGGTAGCCCTTGCCCAGGGCATGCTCCTCACTGAAGGGGTCCAGGTAAGCAAAGATGCGCTGGCGGCGCCAGGGGGAGAAAGCCACCATCATCGCGAAGGCAGCGATCAGCACCCCGGCAATGGCAAAGAACATCTTGGCATTGACCCCGCCCAGGAACAGGATGCCCATGGCGATCACGGCAATCACCATGAAGGCGCCCATGTCGGGCTCAGCCAGCAGCAGCACCCCCACCACGGCGACGGCGGCGCCCATGGGCAATACGGCACGGAAGAAGCGCTCCTTCACCTCCATCTTGCGCACCATGTAGTCAGCTGCATAAATCAGCACGGCCAGCTTGGCCAGCTCGGAGGGCTGGAAATTCATGATGCCCAGCGACAGCCAGCGGCGCGCGCCATTGACCACCGTGCCAATGCCAGGCACCAGGACCGCCACCAGCAGCAGCAGCGCGAAGACGAACAGCCGCCGGGCGACCTTCTCCCAGACCTTCATCGGCACCTGGAAGGCCAGCAGGGCGGCGACAAAGCCCATGCCGATCCCCATGGCATGGCGCAACAGGAAATGGGTGGGGGCGATCTTGCCAAAGCGGGGGTTGTCGGGCATCGCAATCGAGGCCGAATACACCATCACCAGGCTGAAGGCCAGCAGGAACACCACCACGCCAATCAGCGCCTGGTCCAAGCCCAGGACGCTGGGGGACGCCGTGGTGTGCTGGCGGTATTCGGTGCCACCGACACGCACAGGCAAGGCGTCCGCTGCACGGCTGCCCAGGCTGGCAAACCAGCCGGACAGGCGGGCGCCCAAACCAGCCGTGGTGCTCATGCCAGGCCTCCGAGGGTTTGGCCAGACCTGTCGGCCAGGGCCTGCACCGCCTCGCAAAACACGGCGGCGCGGTGGGCATAGTCGCGGAACATGTCCAGGCTGGCGCAGGCGGGCGAGAGCAAGACCGCGTCCCCAGAATGGGCCTGGGCCGCAGCGGTCTGCACAGCTTCGGGCAGGGTCTGGGCATCGCTCAGGGTCACACCGGTGTCCTGCAAGGCAGCCCGGATCTGCGGGGCATCGCGGCCAATCAGCACCACCGCGCGGACGTAGCGCGCCACGGGCGCGGCCAGCGGGGTGAAATCCTGGCCCTTGCCATCGCCGCCAAGGATGACGACCAGACGGCGTTCCGGACCCAGGCCGTTGAGAGCAGCGACGGTGGCGCCCACATTCGTGCCCTTGCTGTCATCGAAATACTCGACCCCGTGGACCAGCGCGACCGGCTCCACCCGGTGCGGCTCGCCCCGGTACTCGCGCAGGCCGTAGAGCATGGGCGCCAGCGGGCAGCCCGCCGCCGTGGCCAGGGCCAGCGCAGCCAGGGCGTTCAGCGCGTTGTGCCGGCCCCGGATGCGCAGCGCATCCGCGGGCATCAGGCGCTGCAGGTGCAATTCCTCGGCTTCGTTCTTGGCGCGCTTGCGGGTTTCGTCGCTGGCATGGGCGCGCACCAGCCAGGGCATGCCGGCGACCACCTCGATGCCAAAGTCGCCGGGGCGTTGCGGCAGGTCGCCGCCAAAAGTGACATGGGCGCGCAGCTGGGGCTTTTGCAGTTTGACGCGGGCAGGCTCGGGCAGCATGCGCATCACCAGCGGGTCTTCGCGGTTGAGCACCAGCAGCCCCTGGTTGCCAAAAATCCGGGCCTTGGCCGCAGCGTAGGCCGACAGGTCGCCATGCCAGTCCAGGTGGTCTTGGGTGATGTTCAGCACCGTGGCGGCCGTGGGCTCGAAGCCCTCGCTGGCATCGAGCTGGAAGCTGGACAGCTCCAACACCCAGACCTGGGGCAGCGTCCCAGCATCCAGGTGCTGGGCCAGGGTGTCGAGCAGGGTCGGGCCGATGTTGCCGGCCACAGCCACGGTCTTGTCACAGCGGGCGACCAGTTGCCCCGTCAGCGAGGTGACGGTGGTCTTGCCATTGGTGCCGGTGACCGCCAGCACGGCCGGCGCGTAGCCTTGGGTCTGGCGCAGGTGCTGCAGCGCACTGGCGTACAGGCTCAGCTCGCCCCCCACGGGCAGGCAGATGGCCTGGGCAGCCTGCACCACGCCCGCGATGGCGGCGGGGCTCAATCCAGGCGAGCGGTACACCGCCTGCACGCCCTGTCCGTCGATCAGCGAGGCATCCAGCGGCCCGGCCACAAAGCGCACCTGAGGCAGTTCCTGCTGCAAGACGGCGAGTTGCGGCGGCGCGGAACGGGTGTCGGCCACCGTGACCTGCGCGCCGCAGCGCACGGCCCAGCGCGCCATGGCCAGGCCCGAAGCGCCCAAGCCCAGCACCAGCACCTGCTTGCCCTGCAGGGGCCAGGGCTGGTCGGCCAGAGGCTCAGACTGCAAAGGAACTTCGGCGGACACTTCGGGGGCTTCGGGCATCGGCAGTGCGGTCTCGGACGGCGCTTCCGGCGCGGCCATCTCGGCAAACAGCTGCGCGACAAAGGCGGCGGCCTCCTCGGCGGCGCCCAGGCCCGTCGGGGGCGACGCGGTCGCAGGCCCCCCTTGGGCTGGGACGGCGTCCAGGGTTTCGGGGAGCAAGGAAGTGGACTGGCTCATCGCAGTTTCAGGGTGGACAGACCGATCAGGCACAGCAGCATGGTGATGATCCAGAAGCGCACGACCACCTGGGTTTCTTTCCAGCCGCTTTTCTCGAAATGGTGGTGCAGGGGCGCCATCTTGAGGATGCGCCGGCCCTCGCCGTATTTTTTCTTGGTGTACTTGAACCAGCTGACCTGCACCATCACCGACAGCGCTTCCACGACAAAGATGCCGCCCATGATGGCCAGCACGATCTCCTGGCGCACGATCACGGCCACGGTTCCCAAGGCACCGCCCAAGGCCAGAGCGCCCACGTCGCCCATGAAGAGCTGGGCCGGATGGGCGTTGAACCACAGGAAAGCCAGACCCGCACCGGCCATGGCCGCACAAAAAATCAGCAACTCGCCCGAACCCGGAATGTGCGGAAAGAACAGGTATTTGGAATAGACCGAACTGCCCGTCACATAGGCGAACACGCCCAGGGCCGAGCCCACCATCACCACCGGCATGATGGCCAGACCGTCCAGGCCATCGGTCAGGTTCACCGCATTGCTGGCACCCACAATGACCAGGTAGGTCAGGATCACGAAGCCCAGCACGCCCAGCGGGTAACTGACCTCCTTAAAGAACGGCAGCATCAGCCCGGCCTGGGGCGGCAAATCCAGCGAGAAGCCGGACTTCACCCAGTTCAAGAACAGCTCCCACACTTTGGCGTTGGAGCTCTCTGAAATGCTGAAGGCCAGGTACAGCGCCGCGACGATACCGATCAGCGACTGCCAAAAATACTTCTCGCGCGAGCGCATGCCCTCAGGGTCCTTGTTGACCACCTTGCGCCAGTCGTCCACCCAGCCAATGGCCCCGAAGCCCAGCGTGACGATCAGCACGATCCAGACAAAGCGGTTGGACAGGTCAAACCACAGCAGCGTGGAAATGGCAATCGACAGCAGGATCAGTACCCCGCCCATGGTGGGCGTGCCGCTCTTGGAGAGGTGCGACTGCATGGCATAGCCACGGATGGGCTGGCCAATCTTGAGCGCGCTGAGCACGCGGATCACTTTGGGGCCCGCCACCACGCCTATCAAGAGCGCGGTCATCGCCGCCATCACCGCGCGGAAGGTCAGGTACTGAAAGACCCGGAAAAAGCCAAATTCGGGCGACAGTCCCTGTAGCCACTGCGCCAGGATCAGGAGCATGTGGCCTCCGGGGCATTGGCCGATGTGGCCAGCTCGGCCTGCTGCGCTGCGGCGGCGGTCATGGCAGCCACCACCTGTTCCATTTTCATGAACCTCGATCCCTTCACCAGCACGCTGCCCACCTGGGGCAGCGCCGCACACACCGCAGCTTGCAGCGTGGCCATGTCCTTGAAATGCCGCGCGCCCTCAAAGACCGCCACGGCGTGCTCTGCCAACGCACCCAGGGCCATCAGCTGGGGAATGCCCGCCGCCTTGGCCTCCATGCCTGCTTCGGCATGGAAGGCTGGGCCCTGGTCGCCCACCTCGCCCATGTCGCCGAGCACCAGCAGTTGCGGGGCAGGCAACTCGGCCAGTACCGCGATGGCGGCACGCACGGAGTCGGGGTTGGCGTTGTAGCTGTCGTCCACCACGGTGATTTCACGCCCGCCCCAGGCCAACGCAAAGGCGCGCGAGCGGCCCTGGACCGGCGCAAAGGCCTCCAGACCACGCACCACGGCGTCCAGCGGCACGCCGGCCGCCAGTGCGCAAGCAGTCGCCGCCAAGGCATTGCGCACGTTGTGCCGGCCGGCAATGTGCAGGCGAAGCTGGGCACTGCCCGCTGGGGTCTGCAGGGCGACGGTCCAGGCACCCTGGGTCCAGCGGGCTTCGGAGGCATCCACGTCGCCGCCGGGGCCAAAGGTGCTGCAGCGGCGTGCTCCGGCCAGGCCGCGCCACAGCGGCGCATAGGCATCGTCGGCCGGGAACACGGCCACACCGTCTCCGGGTAAAGACGCCAACACCGAACCGTTCTCGGCGGCCACAGCGTCCACCGAGCGCATGAACTCCAGGTGCTCGCGCTGGGCGTTGTTGACCAAAGCGACCGTGGGCCGGGCCAAGTCGGCCAGGTAGGCGATCTCGCCAGGGTGGTTCATGCCCAGTTCGACCACGCCAATGCGGTGCTGGGCCGTCAGGCGCAGCAGGGTCTGGGGCACGCCGATGGCGTTGTTCAGATTGCCCCGCGTGGCCAGCGCCGCCTCGCCGGCATGGGCCGCGAGAATGGACGCAATCATCTGCGTGACGGTGGTTTTGCCGTTGCTGCCGGTCACGGCGATCAGCGGGATCTGGAACTGCGAACGCCAGCCGGCCGCCAATGCACCCAGGGCGGCCAGGGTGTCAGGCACCTCGATACCGGGCAATCCCGTAGCGGCCAAGCCGCCATGGGCCAGGGCCGCCACCGCACCTGCATCGCGGGCCTGGGGCAGGAAGGCGTTGGCGTCAAAGCGCTCGCCCTGGAGCGCGACGAACAGATCGCCCGGCTGCAGGCTGCGGGTGTCGGTGTGCACGCGGGCCAGCGGGGTGGCGCCCTCGCCCACCAGGCGGCTGTCGGGGATGCGGCGCTGGATCCAGTCCTGCGCCTGTTGCAAAGTCATCATCATGGTCACGGGGCAGGTTGCGCGGTGGCTCGGGCCTGCAGGGCCTGCCGGGCGCAGGCCTGGTCAGAGAAGGGGCGGCGCACGCCAGCGATTTCCTGGTAGGGCTCATGGCCTTTGCCGGCGATCAGCAGCACGTCGGCGGGGTCGGCATCGGCCACCGCCAGCGCGATGGCGACGGCGCGGTCGGGCTCGACGCGGACGGTCTCGCCAGCGATGGTGCCTTGCAGGATCTGGTGCAGGATCTGCGCGGGGTCTTCGCTGCGCGGGTTGTCGCTGGTCAGCACCACCCAGTCGGCCTCGCGCTGGGCGATGGCGCCCATCTGCGGGCGTTTGCCGGCATCGCGGTCGCCGCCACAGCCGAACACGCAGCCCAGCTCCCCGCCACGCGCCTGGGCCAGGGGGCGCAGCGCCCGCAGGGCCTTGTCCAGCGCGTCGGGGGTGTGGGCGTAGTCCACCACCACCAGCGGCTGGCCGGGAGTGGCCAGGCATTCCATGCGGCCGGGCACCGGGGCCAGCTGCGCGCAGGCAGCCACAGCCTGCGCCAGGGGAATACCCAAGGTGCGCAGCGTGGCGATCACGCCCAACAGGTTGAGCAGGTTGAAATCGCCCACCAGCGCGGTATGAAGGGGCAAGCGCTCGTCACCTTCCACAACGGTGCAACCCAGGCCTTGTTCGCTCCAGCGGAGGTCTTGTGCCATCAGCCGCGCGGGGCCCTGGGCGGAAACGCTCCACAGATCCAGGCCGCGGCCTTGCAGCTCGGCGTGCAGTTCGGCGCCAGCGGGATCGTCCACATTCACCACGGCGGCCTGCAGGCCAGGCCAGTCGAACAACGCCCGCTTGGCCTGCCAGTAAGCGCCCATGCTGGCGTGGTAGTCCAGGTGGTCCTGCGTGAAATTGGTGAACACCGCCGTGCGAATGCGGGTGCCGGCCAACCGGTGCTCGGCCAGGCCGATCGACGAGGCCTCGATCGCACAGGCGCCCAGGCCCTGGTCGCACAGCCGACGGAAGCAGCGCTGCAAGCGCACCGGGTCGGGCGTGGTCAGGCCCGTGTCTTCCAGCGCCGACAGGGCTCCAATGCCCAAAGTGCCCACCAGGCCACATTCCACGCGTGGAACACGCTCTTCTTTTGATAGCGCATTCAGTGCGTGGGCCAGCCACCAGGTGGTGCTGGTCTTGCCATTGGTGCCGGTCACGGCCAGCACGTCCAGCGACTGGCTGGGCTGGTCAAACCAGCCATCCGCGATCAGCCCCGTAGCGGCCTTCAGGCCTGGAATGGCGCACAGATCGTCGCCGTCCAGGCCAAAGGCGTCCAGGCCCTCGGCCTCCACCAGGCAGGCCACGGCGCCGCGCACGCGGGCATCGGCCACATGGCGGCGGCCATCGGTAGCGGCGCCCGGCCAGGCGATGAAGGCGTCGCCAGGGCGGACCTGGCGGCTGTCGGTCTGCAGGGTGCCGCTGCCTGCGATGCGCGCGCGCAACCAGTCCACGACGTCCTGGGGGTGGTGCAGGGTCTGGATCACAGCGATTCCTCGGCAGGGTTGGAGACGATCAGAGGCTTGACGTCCATGTCGGGCGCCACGCCCATGCGGCGCAGGGTTTGCTGCACCACCTCGCTGAAGACGGGCGCGGCCACCGCACCGCCGTAATAGACGCCGTTGCTGGGCTCGTCGATCATCACAGCCACCACGATGCGGGGCTTGTCGATCGGGGCAATGCCAGTGAACCAGGCACGGTACTTGCCTGCGGCGTAGCTTTTGCCGACCTGCTTGCGGGCCGTTCCGGACTTTCCACCGACCGAATAGCCGACGGTCTGGGCTTTTTGGCCGGTACCGCCGGGACCTGCCGCCATTTGCAGCATCTTGCGCACCTGGTCGGCAGTGCGCTCGGAAAACACCGGCACGCCCACCGCCGGCTTGTCGGCCTTGAGCATGGTCGCGGGAATCACCAGTCCCCCATTGGCAAACACGGTGTAGGAGCGGGCCATCTGGAACAGGCTGGCGGAGAGGCCATAACCATACGACATCGTGGCCTGCTCGATCGGGCGCCAGGTCTTATAAGGCCTCAGGCGGCCCGCCACCGCGCCAGGGAAGGCGATCTGCGGCTTCTGGCCGAACCCTGCCGCCGAAAAGGTCTCCCACATCTCACGGGGCGCCATTTGCATGGCCAGCTTGGTGGTGCCAACGTTGCTGGACTTCTGGATCACACCCTCGACGGTGAGGGCGCCGTAGCTGTGCGTGTCGGAGATGGTCGATCCAGTGATGGTGATGCGCCCGCCCGAGGTGTCAATGACGGTATCGGGCTTCACGCGGCCGCTCTCCAGCGCAATACCCACGGTGAAAGGCTTCATCGTGGAGCCGGGCTCGAACACGTCGGTGAGCGCGCGGTTGCGCAGCTGCTCGCCCGTCAGGTTCTGGCGCTTGTCGGGCACATAGCTGGGGTAGTTGGCCAGGGCCAACAATTCGCCGGTGTGGGCGTCCATCACCACCACCGTACCGGCCTTGGCCTTGTGCGCCAGGACCTGGTCGCGCAGCTTTTGGTAGGCAAAGAACTGCACCTTGCTGTCAATCGACAGTTGCAGATCACGGCCATCGACGGGGGGAATGGTGTCGCCCACGCTCTCGACCACCCGGCCCAGGCGGTCCTTGATCACGCGGCGCGAACCCGCCTTGCCAGACAGCTGCTGGTTGAAAGCCAGCTCCATGCCTTCCTGGCCCCGGTCCTCGACGTTGGTGAAACCGACGACGTGTGCCGCGGCCTCGCCCTCGGGGTACTGGCGCTTGTATTCCTTGCGCTGGTAAATGCCCTTGATGTCCAGCGCAGCGATCTGCTGGCCCACATCCCAATCGAGCTGGCGCTTGATCCAGACGAAGGTCTTGTCTTCGTCGGCCAGCTTGGTCATCAGGTCGGCATAGGGCATCTCCAGGAGCTTGGCGAGCTGGCGCAGCTTGGCCTGCACTTCAGGACGGTCTTCCTCCACGTCCTCGGGAATGGCCCAGATGCTGGCCGCCGGAACGCTGGATGCCAGAATCAGGCCGTTGCGGTCCAGGATCTTGCCGCGGTTGGCAGGCAATTCCAGCGTGCGGGCGAAACGCACCTCCCCTTGGCGCTGGAAGAAGGCATTGCCAAACACTTGCACATAGGCCGCGCGCGCGCCCAGGCCCGCAAAGCCCAGGGCAATGGCGCCAACGATGAACTTGCTGCGCCACAGCGGGGTCTTGCTCGCCAGCAAGGGGCTGGACGAATAACGCACGCTGTGCCGGCTCATGGACGGCCTCCCGAAGGCATGGGCTGCACCGCAGGCTCAGCCACGTACTGGGTGATGGCGGGCGTGATGGGGCGCATCTGCAGACGGTCGCGTGCCATTTTTTCAACCCGCAACGAGGTGGCCTGGGCCCGTTTTTCCACCTGCAGGCGCTGGTGCTCGGTGTCCAGGCGGCGGGCCTCGGCCACCGCGCGGTCGAGCGCAGTGAACAGGCGGCGCGATTCGTACTGCGTGTGGACCACGACCATCGCGCTGGCCACAACGGCCAACAACAGCACCAGGTTCACGCGGATCACGGCCGACCCTCCGCGTTCATGCTGGCACCTCGGTGCGCTCGGCCACCCGCATGATGGCGCTGCGGGCACGTGGGTTGGCCGCAACTTCGGCCTCGCTGGGCTTGATGCGGTCCAGCGCCACGAGCTTCATGGGTTGCGGCGCAGCAAACGGCATGCGGCGGTCATAGACCTCTTTGGAATGGCGGGCGATGAACTGCTTGACGATGCGGTCTTCCAGGGAGTGGAAACTGATCACCACCAAGCGCCCACCCGGGCGCAGCACCTGCAGGCTGGCGTCGAGCGCCTGCTGCAGCTCTTCCAGCTCGGCATTGATGAAGATCCGGAAGGCCTGAAACGTGCGGGTGGCCGGGTGTTGCCCGGCTTCACGGGTCTTGACGGTGGCCGCCACCAGGTCGGCCAGGTCCGTGGTGGTGCGCAAGGGCCCCTGCTGCTGGCGCCGGGCGACGATGGCCTTGGCAATCGGCCCGGCAAAGCGCTCTTCGCCGTAATCCCGGATCACCTCGGCAATCTGGCCCTGCTCGGCCGTGGCCAGCCAATCGGCCACGCTCTCGCCGCGCGTGGGGTCCATGCGCATGTCCAGCGGACCATCGAAACGGAAGCTGAAGCCCCGGGCAGCACTGTCGATCTGCGGCGAGCTCACCCCAATGTCCATCAGGATACCGGCCACAGAGGCGGGCGCCAGCTCCCCCAGATCACGGAAGCCCTGGTGGCGAATCGAAAAACGCGCATCGGCGATGCGCGTTGCGGCTTGGATGGCTTCGGGGTCCTTGTCGAAGGCCTGGAGGCTGCCCTCAGGCCCCAGGCGCTCCAGGATGCGCCGGCTGTGCCCGCCACGCCCGAAGGTGGCGTCCACCCACAGCCCGGCCGGGTCCGGGCCTGCGCCGGCCAGCAGCGCATCGACGGCTTCGTCCAGCAGAACGGTGGTGTGTTGCAAGGAGGACATCACCCCAGCCTCTAAAAAGAAAAATCCTGAAAGGCTGCAGGCATCTCACCCTGCATGGCCTCGGCCTCTTTGGCCTCGTAGGTCGCCTTGTCCCAAAGCTCGAAATGGTTGCCCATGCCAAGCAGCATCGTGTCCTTGGTGATGCCCGCCGCTGCCCGCAATTCGGGCGACACCAGCACCCGCCCCGTGGCATCCATCTCCACGTCCATGGCGTTGCCCAGAAAGATGCGCTTCCACCACTGGGCGGACATGGGCAACTGGGCAATGCGCTCGCGGAACTTCTCCCACTCTGGGCGGGGGAAGACCATCAAACAGCCATGGGGGTGCTTGGTCAGGGTGAGCTGGCCTGCGGCCGTCGCATTCAGGACGTCACGGTGCCGGGTCGGCACGGAAAGCCGACCCTTCGCATCCAGACTCAGCGATGAGGCCCCTTGAAACACGGTTGGTCACTTTCACCCGGTGCAATCCTTGGTGCTTTGGAACAGCTTCAAGGCACTTTTCACCACTTTTTGACACTTCCTCCCACTTTATCAGGAAAAGCGCTGCCAGCAAGCCCCGCTTGCAAAAATTTTTCAATGAAATCAAAGACTTAGAAAAACCAGCAATGCAGCGTGGGATTCCTAGAAAAATGAAGGACTTAGCGCACGCAGGCCGGTGGTCGCCGCCCTGCCTGTCCCCCGGCGTCAGAGGATGTACCGCGACAAATCCTCGTTCTGGCTCAGGCTTTGCAGACGCTGGTCCACGTAGGCGGCATCGATCTGCACGGCCTGCCCACTGCGGTGGGCGGCCTCGAAGCTCAGGTCGTCCAGCAGGCGCTCCATCACCGTGG
>CAYZPX010000023.1:0-20106 GCA_964480105.1 uncultured Burkholderiaceae bacterium
CGTGCAGGATGGTGGAGCGATGGCTGTAGAGCGCTGCCTTGGGGTGGCCCGTGGTACCACTGGTGTAGCACATGCTCGAAGCGGTGTTTTCGTCAAACTCGGGCCAGCGGTACTGGTCGGAAGCCTCCCCAATCCAGGCCTCGTAACTGATCAGACCGGGAATGCCGCTGTCGGCCGGAAGCTTGTCGGCGTCGCACAACGCCACCCACTGACGCACCGTCGGGCAATGGGCATGCACGGCTTGCACCAGCGGCAGAAAGCTCATGTCAAAGCACAGCACCCGGTCCTCGGCGTGGTTGACGATCCAGGCCACCTGCTCCGGGTGCAGGCGCGGGTTGATGGTGTGCAGCACCCTCCCCGAGCCGCTGACGCCAAAGTACATCTCCATGTGGCGGTAGCCGTTCCAGGCGATCGAGGCCACGCGGTCGCCAAAGTTGAGCTTCTGGCCATCGAGGGCATTGGCCAAGCGGCGCGAGCGGGCTGCCAAGTCGCGGTAGGTGTAGCGGTGGATGTCGCCCTCCACCCGGCGCGAAACGATCTCGGCATCCCCATGGTGGCGTTCCGCGAACGTCAGCAGGGACGAAATCAACAGGGGTTGGCTTTGCATCAGGCCCAGCATGGCATCTCCTTGGTGTGGTTATGAAAGTGCAGCAAAAAACGAAAGTCAACATCCTAATCTGCGAACGTCCCCAAATCACAGCAGCCTTTGTCGCCTGCGTCACAATTCCGGCCATGTTGTTGTCCGATGCCTCCGCGCCCCAGGCCACTGCCCCCCTGGACAGGCCCCGCTTCATGGACCTGGGTCCAGCGTTTTTCACCGCCCTGCCGCCCACCCCCCTGCCCCAGCCCCACTGGGTCGGCCGCAGCGACGCCCTGGCCGAATCCCTGGGCCTGGACCTGGACTGGTTTGCCAGCGACGAGGCCCTGCACACACTGACCGGCAACCGGGTGCCGCCCGGCACCCAACCGCTGGCCACCGTGTACAGCGGCCACCAGTTTGGGCACTGGGCTGGCCAATTGGGCGATGGCCGCGCCATCTTGCTGGGCACCGCGCCCAACGGCCACGAAATCCAGCTCAAGGGCGCGGGTCGCACCCCCTATTCGCGCGGCGGCGACGGACGGGCGGTGCTGCGCTCCAGCATTCGCGAGTTTTTGTGCAGCGAGGCCATGCACGGCCTGGGCATCCCCACCACGCGGGCGCTGTCGGTCACTGGCTCGCCTGCCCCCGTGCAGCGCGAAACCGTGGAAACTGCCGCCGTCGTGGCGCGGGTAGCGCCCAGCTTCATCCGCTTTGGGCATTTCGAGCATTTCGCCGCCCGCAACCAGGTCGCTGAGCTACAAACCCTGGCCGACCACCTGATCGACCACCACCTGCCCGAATGCGCCGCAGCCCCCGCCGGTAACGCGGCGCGTTACACGCAGTTGCTGCAGACGGTCAGCGAGCGCACCGCCCGCCTGCTGGCCCAGTGGCAGGCCGTGGGGTTTTGCCACGGGGTGATGAACACCGACAACATGAGCGCGCTGGGCCTGACCATCGACTACGGCCCCTTCCAGTTCCTGGACGCCTACGTGCCCGGCCACATCTGCAACCACAGCGACACCCAGGGCCGCTATGCCTACGAGCGCCAGCCGCAGATTGCGCTGTGGAACCTGTACTGCCTGGGCCAGGCGCTGATGCCGCTGATCCACGACACCGATGCCGCCGTCGCCGCGCTGGACCGCTACAAGCCCGCCTACGCCCAGGCCTTCCTGGACGCGATGCGCGCCAAACTGGGCCTGCTGGATGCACACGAAGGCGATGGCGAACTGGTAGACCAGCTGCTGCAGGGCCTGGCCGCCAACCGGGTGGACTACCCGATCTTCTGGCGGCGCCTGTCCGACGCCGTCGCCCGCCAGGACTTCACCCCGGTGCGCGACCTGTGGCTGGACCGGGCCGCTTGGGATGCGTGGTTGCTATCGTATTCAGAGCGCATACCGCTCACATCCATTGGCCTAGCGGCCGATTTGATGCTTAAAACCAATCCCAAGTACATATTGCGCAACCACCTGGCCGAGCTGGCCATCCGCGCCGCACGGCAGGGCGATTTCAGCGAGCTGCGCACCCTGCAGACCTTGCTGGAGCGCCCGTTTGACGAACACCCCGGCCACGAACGCTACGCCGACTTTCCGCCCGACTGGGCGGCCCACCTTGAAATCAGCTGTTCTTCATAAGCACTTCCCGTCATGACCCACCCCATCCAGAAAACCGAGGCCGAATGGCAAGCCCTGCTCCAGTCCAAGGGCGCTGAACCGCTGGCCTACCAAGTCACGCGCCACGCCGCCACTGAGCGGCCCTTCACCGGCAAATACAACCAGGTCTGGGCCGATGGCAGCTACCACTGCATCTGCTGCGGAACCAAGCTGTTTGATGCCAACACCAAGTTCGACGCTGGCTGCGGCTGGCCCAGCTTCTGGCAGGCCGTTCCGGGCGCGATCACCGAGCATGTGGACCACAGCCACGGCATGGTGCGCACCGAAACGGTGTGTAGTCAGTGCGGTGCGCACCTGGGCCATGTCTTTCCGGACGGCCCGGCGCCCACCGGCCTGCGCTACTGCATGAACTCCGCCGCGCTGGATTTCAATCCGGATACTGAATGAACCTGGGAGGAACCCCTTCCCCCATTCCACTGCGCGCCCTGCGCCAGTGCCTTGACTTATGAAACTGCTGATTGATTTCTTTCCCATCATCCTGTTCTTCATCGCCTTCAAGACGGCGGGCATCTATGTGGCCACGGCCGTCTCGATGGCCGCGACCGTCGCGCAGATTGCCTATATCCGCCACAAGCACGGCAAGGTCGAGCCCATGCACTGGCTCAGCCTGGGCGTGATCGTGGTGTTTGGCGGCGCGACGCTGTTTGCCCAGAACGACACCTTCATCAAATGGAAGCCCACGGTGCTGTACTGGCTGATGGGCGGCACGCTGCTGGTGGGCCAATGGCTGTTCAACAAAAACTTTGTGCGCACGCTGATGGGCGGCCAGCTCACCTTGCCCGACACTGCCTGGCGCACCATGAACACCAGCTGGGTGGCCTTCTTTGCCGTGATGGGCGCGCTCAACCTGTGGATCGCCTACCAGTTCGACACCGACACCTGGGTGACCTTCAAGCTGTTTGGCGGCATGGGGTTGATGTTTTTGTTCGTGCTGGGGCAAGCGCTCTACATCAGCCGCTTCGTCAAAGACGCACCGGCACAACCTTCGGAGCCCCAGGCATGAGCAGCGCATCGGATACCCCCATGAACGACGTGACGGCCGAGTTGCTGGCGGCGCGTCTGCGCGAGCGGCTGGCACCCACCCAGCTCGATGTGCTGGACGAAAGCGCCGCCCATGCAGGCCATGCCGGGGCCAATGGCACCGGGGCTGGAACGCATTTCCGGGTGCGTGTGGCCAGCCCCTTGTTCGAGGGAAAACGCCGCGTCGCCCAGCACCGCCTTGTGTATGATGCGCTGCACGATTTCATGCCCCTGGGGCTGCATGCCCTGGCCATCGAAATCCTGTAAATCCCCCCTTTTTTCGTTTGTTCCGCACCGGTGTTGTTGGCTGCGGAATGTCCCTGAAGTGTTTGGATCTCCCATGAAAAAATCGATCATGTCCGGCCTGGTGGCTGCCACCATCCTGGGCGGCCTGGCCCTGCCCGCTGTGGCCCAGAACATCGCCATCGTCAACGGCAAGGCCGTGCCCAAGCAGCGCGCCGAAGCGCTCAAGCAGCAAGTCGAGCGTTCGGGCCGCCCCGTCACCCCCGATGTGGAAGCGCAGATCAAGGAAGAAGTGATCGCCCGCGAAATCTTCATGCAGGAAGCCAAGAAGCGCGGCCTGGAATCCTCGGCCGACTACAAGTCGCAGATGGAATTGGCGCGCCAAACCATCCTGATCCGCGAACTGTTCAGCGACTTCCAAAAGAAAAACGCCGTGACCGACGCCGAAATCAAGGCCGAGTACGACAAGTTTGTCGCTGCCAACGGCGGCAAGGAATACAAGGCCAGCCACATCCTGGTCGAGAAGGAAGACGAAGCCAAGGCCATCCTCGAATCGCTGCAAAAGGGCGGCAAGTTCGAAGAGATCGCCAAGAAGCAATCGAAGGACCCCGGCTCCGGCGCCCGTGGTGGCGATCTGGATTGGGCCAGCCCATCGAGCTATGTGGCCGAGTTCACCGAAGCCCTGGTCAAGCTGGAAAAAGGCAAAACCACCAGCGCCCCGGTCAAGAGCCAGTTTGGCTGGCACATCATTCGCCTGGACGACGTGCGCCAGGCCGAACTGCCCAAGCTGGAAGAAGTCAAACCCCAGATCGCCCAACAGCTGCAACAGCAAAAACTGGGCAAGTTCCAGGAAGACCTGCGCACCAAGGCCCGCGTGGAGTAAACGCTGGCGCGCATTGCGCATGGATCACCGGCTGTCCAGCCCTGGAAACAACTGCCTTGTCCAAGCGCGCCGCCCAACCCCGCCTTGTGCGGGGTTTTTTACATTCCGAACCGTTGTGAAAGGCATGGACCATGCGCCACCTCCCCCTTCTTGACCGCAACCCCTGGCGAATCCCCGCGGGTGTGCTGGCCTGTACCTTGCTGCTGACTGCCTGCGGTGGCCCGTCAGAAGCCGACATCAAATCCGCCATTGACAAGAACGCAGCCGCCACCGTGGAGTCGTCCAAACGACTGGCCGGTGATCTGGGCGGGAAACTGGCGGAAGGCGTGCTGCCCAAGGTGCAAAAGGTGCACAAGATTGGCTGCAAGGAAGACGGTGAAAACGCCTACCGCTGTGACGTGGAACTGGAAAGCACGCAGTTTGGCAACAGTTCCAAAGACGTGGCCTCGCTGCGCCTGCTCAAGGGCAGCGACGGCTGGATCCTGGCCCCGCAGTGATGGGCGCCCTGCCAGGATGACGCTGGCACAGGGCCGCGGCATGGTGGTTTTTGCCTATCGCGCTGATTGGGAAACATGCACCAGCGGGCCCTCAGGGGCTGGTTACACTGACCTTCGTCCACAGCACACCCTGCTGTGGCCCAGGCCTGGAGGCCCCGCCCCATCCATGCGGTGGCGCGCGCTGCCAGGCATCGGAGAAGTTCTGTCAACGATCCCCTGAAAGGAGCTCCCATGGATGCAAACACCCCCACCACTTCGGGCCAGTGCCCCGTCATGCACGGCGCCAATTCGAACGCGACCCATGCCAATGCCGCCATGGCCTGGTGGCCCGAGTCCCTGAACCTGGACATCCTGCACCAGCACGACCGCAAGACCAATCCTTTGGGGGACTTCAACTACCGTGAAGCCGTCAAACAGCTGGACGTGGCCGCGCTCAAAAAAGACCTGACCGAACTCATGACCAGCAGCCAGCCTTGGTGGCCCGCCGACTGGGGCCACTACGGCGGTTTGATGATCCGCATGGCTTGGCACGCCGCTGGCACCTATCGCATTGCCGATGGCCGGGGTGGCGCAGGCACCGGTAACCAGCGCTTTGCCCCGCTGAATTCCTGGCCCGACAACGGCAACCTGGACAAAGCCCGCCGCTTGCTGTGGCCCATCAAGAAAAAGTACGGCAATCGCATCAGCTGGGCCGACCTGATCATCCTGGCGGGTAACGTGGCCTATGAATCCATGGGCTTCAAAACCTTTGGCTTTGCCTTTGGCCGCGAGGACATCTGGCACCCCGAAAAAGACATCTACTGGGGCTCCGAAAAGGAATGGCTGGCCAAGAGTGGTGGCGAAGGCAGCCGCTACAGCGGCGAGCGCGACCTGGAAAACCCGCTGGCCGCCGTGATGATGGGTCTGATCTACGTCAACCCAGAGGGCGTGGATGGTCAACCCGACCCGCTCAAGACCGCCCGTGACATGCGTGTGACCTTCGCCCGCATGGCGATGAACGACGAGGAAACCGTGGCCCTCACCGCTGGCGGCCACACCGTGGGCAAGGCACACGGCAATGGCAACGCCGCCAACCTGGGCACCGCCCCCGAAGGCGCGGATGTGGAAGAACAGGGACTGGGTTGGATGAACCACCAAACCCGTGGCGTGGGCCGCGATACGGTGACCAGCGGCATCGAAGGCGCCTGGACCACCAATCCCACCCAATGGGACAACGGCTATTTCGCCATGCTGCTCAAGCACGACTGGGAGCTGACCAAGAGCCCCGCCGGCGCCTGGCAATACAAGCCTGTGAACATCGCACCCGAAGACATGCCTGCCGATGTGGAAGACCCGGCCATCCGCTGCATGCCCATGATGACCGATGCCGATATGGCGCTGAAGGTGGACCCCGAGTACCGCAAGATCTCCGAGCGCTTTGCCGCTGACCAGGCTTACTTTGAAGACGTGTTCGCCCGCGCCTGGTTCAAGCTGACCCACCGTGACATGGGCCCCAAGGCCCGCTACCTCGGCCCCGAAGTGCCCGCCGAAGACCTGATCTGGCAAGACCCGATTCCTGCCGGAAACCGAGCCTACGACGTGGCCGCCGTCAAGACCAAGATCGCCGCTGCTGGCCTGAGCGTGGGCGAGCTGGTGTCCACCGCCTGGGACAGCGCCCGCACCTTCCGGGGTTCAGACAAACGTGGCGGCGCCAACGGTGCCCGCATTCGCCTGGCCCCGCAAAAGGACTGGGCTGGCAACGAGCCCGAGCGCCTGGCCAAGGTGCTGGCGGTCTATGAAAAGATCGCGGCCGAGACCGGCGCCAGCGTGGCCGATGTGATCGTGCTCGGGGGCAACCTGGGCGTGGAGCAAGCCGCCAAAGCGGCAGGTGTGGCCATCGAGGTGCCGTTTGCCCCGGGCCGTGGCGATGCCACGCAAGAACAGACCGATGTGGAATCTTTCGAGGTGCTGGAACCCCTGGCCGATGGCTTTCGCAACTGGCAAAAGCAGCATTACGTGGTCAAGCCCGAAGAAATGCTGCTGGACCGCGCCCAGCTGATGGGCCTCACAGCGGCGGAAATGACGGTCTTGGTGGGCGGCATGCGCGTGCTGGGCACCAACCATGGCGGCACGCAGCACGGTGTGTTCACCGACCGCATCGGCGCACTGACGAATGACTTTTTCGTCAACCTGACCGACATGGCCTACACCTGGAAGCCCACCGGCCGCAACAGCTACGCCATCGTGGACCGCGCCAGCGGCGCCACAAAGTGGACGGCCACCCGGGTGGATCTGGTGTTCGGCTCCAACTCGGTGCTGCGCTCCTACGCCGAGGTCTATGCCCAGGACGACAACCGCGCCAAGTTTGTGCAGGACTTCGTCGCCGCCTGGACCAAGGTGATGAACGCCGACCGCTTCGATCTGGCATAAGCGGTATCTAACGGACTGGGAGGCTGCTTCCTCCCAGCAAAAAGCCCCTGCGAACTTTGCGTTTGCAGGGGCTTTTTTTTCTGGTGCGCGGGGGGGGACTCGAACCCCCACACCATTGCTGGCGTCAGGACCTAAACCTGGTGCGTCTACCAATTTCGCCACCCGCGCCGGTCCTTGAATGGGTGCGGATTCTACCCCGTGCGCCCGGGCAATTCGGGCTCACGGGGCGCTTTCCTTACGGCATCACAGGAGTTCGGGCTCGGGGCGGCGCACACGGAACCAGGCAGCGTACATCGCCGGCAGCGCCAGCAAGGTCAGCAGCGTGGCCACGATCAGGCCCCCCATGATGGCCACCGCCATCGGGCCCCAGAACACGCTGCGCGACAGCGGGATCATCGCCAGCACAGCGGCGGCGGCCGTCAGCACAATGGGCCGCAGACGGCGCACGGCCGATTCGACGATCGCATCCCAGGCCGGTACGCCCCGGGCGCGGTCCTGCTCGATCTGATCAATCAGGATCACCGAGTTGCGCTGGATCATGCCCATCAGCGCAATCACGCCCAGCAGCGCGACAAAGCCAAACGGACGGCCCAGGACCAGCAAGGCGCCTGCCACCCCCGCAATGCCGAGCGGGCCCGTCAGGAAGACCAGCATCGCACGGCTAAAGCTCTGCAGCTGCAGCATCAGCAGCGTGAAGGTGATGAACAGCATGACCGGCATGCCCACCGCGATGGACGACGAGCTCTTGGAGCTTTCCTCCACCGCGCCGGCCACTTCGATGCGGTAGGCGCCCTGGCCGGACGCCACCCAGGTGGCTTCGAGCTTGCGCAGCTCTGGCAGCAGCGCATTGCTGACCGTGGCGCCCTGCATGCCTTCGACCACATCGCCCTGCACGGTGATGGCGTAGGTGCGGTTCTCGCGCCACATCACGCCCGGCTCCCAGGTGAAGACCGGTTTGGCAATTTGCAGCAGCGGAATGGTCTTGCCCGAGGCCGTGGGCAGGTTCACGTTGGCCAGGTCGGTGACGGCGTGACGCTCGGAATACGGCTGGCGCAGCACGATGTCAATCAGCCGGTCGCCATCGCGGAACTGGCCGATGTTCATGCCGGTGAGCAGGGTGCGCGAGGCCTGGGCAATCGCCTGGCTGCTCACGCCCACGGCGCGGGCCTTCTCCTGGTCCACTTCCAGGCGGATGACCTTGACGGACTCGTTCCAGTTGTCGTTCACGCCGCGCATGTCAGGGTGCGCGACCAGCAAGGCCTTGGCCTCGTCAGCCCGGGCGCGCAGCACGGCGGGATCAGGCCCAACCACGCGGAACTGCACCGGGTACGGCACCGGCGGGCCGTTGGGCAGCAGCTTGACCCGGGCGCGCACTTCCGGAAACTCCTGGGCCAGGATGCGGGGAATGTCGCTCAGCAGCGCCTTGCGTTGCTCCAGTTCCTTGGGCAGCACGATGAACTGCGAGACGTTGGACTGCGGAAACACCTGGTCCAGCGGCAGGTAAAAGCGCGGCACGCCCGAGCCCACCCAGGTGCTGACGGTGGCCACGGCGGACTCGGCCAGCAGGCGGGCTTCCACGCGGCGGGTGACTTCTTCGGTGCCCTCAAAGGAAGCGCCTTCGGGCAGCCAGATGTCCACCAGGATTTCGGGGCGCACGGAATCGGGGAAGAACTGCTGCTGCACCTTGCCCATGCCGACGATGCCCAGCGCAAAGGTCAGCACCGTGGCGCCAATCGTGATCCAGCGGTGGGCCACGCACCAGTTCACCAGGCGGCGAAAGCTGCGGTAGAACGGCGTGTCGAACACTTCGTGCGGGTCGTCGGTCACGCCCTTGCTGTCCAGGGCGTGCTGCACATGGGCCGGCACCTTCAGGAACAGCGTCCCCAGGTAAGGCACGAAGTACACCGAGGCAATCCAGCTCAGCACCAACGCAATCACCGTGACGGCAAAAATCGCAAAGGTGTACTCCCCCGCCGCTGATTTGGCAAAGCCAATCGGAAAGAAGCCTACCGCCGTGATCAGCGTGCCCGTCAGCATGGGCATGGCGGTAAGTTCATAAGCGAACGTGGCGGCGCGGACCTTGTCGTAGCCCTCTTCCATCTTGAGCACCATCATCTCGACGGCGATGATGGCGTCGTCCACCAGCAAGCCCAGCGCAATGATCAGCGCGCCCAGCGAGATCTTGTGCAGGCCGATGTTCCAGTACCACATCGCCAGGAACGTGGTGGCCAGCACCAGCGGGATGGTGATGCCCACCACCAGACCCGGGCGCGGGTCCAGGATCCAGCGGCGGTGCCAGGGGTGCTGGCCCGGGCGCTTGTGCAGGCCCAGGCTCAGGAAGCTGACCAGCAGCACGATGACCACGGCCTCGATCAGCACCTTGACGAATTCGTTGACCGAGGAGGCCACGGCCTTGGGCTGGTCCTGCACGTTCACCAGGCGCACGCCCGCAGGCAACTGCGACTCGATGCGCAGGGTGGCCTCTTTCAAGGCTTTGCCCAGGTCGATGATGTTGCCGCCCTTGGCCATGGAGACGCCCAGCGCAATCACCTGCTCGCCCTGGTGGCGCACCTTGATCGCGGGCGGATCGACCAGCCCGCGGCGGATGTCGGCAATGTCGCGCAGGCGCAGTTGCTCGCCCGAGGGGCCACGGATGGGCAGCGCCGCCAGCTCGTCGATGGCCTGGAACTGCCCGCCCACGCGCACCAGCACCTGGTCCTGTGGCGTTTGCACCGCACCGGCGGACTCGACCGCGTTTTGCTGGCCGAGTTGGGCCAGCACCTGGTTCATGTCCAGCCCCAGCCGGGCCACGCGCTGGTGGGAAATTTCGACAAACAGCTTTTCGTCCTGCACACCAAACAGCTCGACCTTGGCCACATCGGGCACGCGCAGCAGCTGCTGGCGCACCTCGTCGGCAAAGGCCTTGCGCTCAGACTCGGCGTAGCCGGGGGCCTCCAGCGCGTAGATCACGCCAAACACATCGCCGAACTCGTCGTTGAAGAACGGCCCTTGCAGACCGGCGGGCAAGGTGGGCCGGATGTCGCCAATCTTCTTGCGCACCGTGTACCAGACCCCCGCCACCTCAGCGGGTTTGGACGACTCCTTGATCTGAAAAATGATCAGCGACTCGCCGGGTTTGGAATAGCTGCGGATCTTGTCGGCGTAGGGCACCTCCTGCAGCGTGCGCTCGATCTTGTCGGTGACCTGCTCGGCCACCTGCTGGGCGGTGGCGCCGGGCCACGCCGTGCGCACCACCATCGCGCGGAAGGTGAAGGGCGGGTCTTCGTCCTGCCCCAACTGAAAGTAGGCGACAAAGCCCAGCACCATCAGCACCACCATCAGGTAGCGGGTCAGGGCCGGGTGCTCTAGCGCCCATTTGGAGAGGTTGAAACCCGCTTGGGGTTCGGGATGACGCATACCGGACCTCACTGGCCTGCAGCGCCCGTGGGACGTGCGGCGTTAGCTCCTGTTTCAGGAGCAGATGCAGGAATGGGCTGCGCGGTCTTTTCGCGGTCTGCCGCGTACTTGGGCTGATAGACCGTGACCTTCTGGCCGGGCGACAGCACATGCACGCCCGTGGCCACCACCTGCTGGCCGGGGGTCAGGCCGGCGGCGATGACGGCGGCATTGCCATCGGCCGTGGCAACCTGCACGGGCTGCGAGCGCACGGTGCTGGTGGCCGGGTCAAACACCCAGACCGCCGACCCATCGCCTTCCTTGCGCAGTGCAGTGGTGGGCAGCTTGAGCACCGGGATCGCCTGGCGCTCGGGCTGCTGCGGAATGACGGTGACCGTGGCGCCCAGCGCTGGGGCCTGGGCCGCATCCACCGCGACCTTCACGGTAAAGGTGCGGGTGGCGGGATCAGCGCTGGCGGCAATCTCGCGGACCTTGCCACTGAGCAGCTCGGTACTGGCCCAGCCGCGCACGGCCACAGGCTGGCCCACGCGCATTTGCGCCAGGCGGTCTTCGGGCACGGCAAACACCACATCGCGCGGGCCGTCCAGCGCTACGCGAACCACGGGGGCGCCCGCCGCAACGACCTGGCCAGGCTCGGCCTCCAGCGCGGTGACCACGCCAGGCGCATCGGCCAACAGGCGGGTGTAGCTGGACTGGTTGCCCTGCGCCGCTGCCTGCGCCTTGGCCTGGTCCAGCGTGGCTTGGGCGGCTTTGAGCGTGGCCTCGCGGCGCTCCAGCTCAGCGCCGCTGATAAAGTTTTGCTCGCGCAGCGCGGCAAAGCGCTTGAAGTCGGCCGCAGCCAGGTCGCGCTGCGTGGTCGCAGCCGTCACCTGGGCGCGGGCGGCCTCGACCGCCAATTGGTAGTCACCCGCATCGAGCTGCGCCAGCAAGGTGCCCGCCTGCACGCGCTGGCCCAGCACCACCGGGCGCTGCACGATCTTGCCCGCCACGCGAAAGCCCAAGCGGACCTCGGTGCGGGCGCGGACTTCGCCGGCGTATTCCAGCGTGCTGGCCAGGGACTCCACCCCCACCGTGAGCAATTTGACGGCGCGCACCGGCTCCTCGGGCGGGGGTGGGGGCGAACAGGCGGCCAGCGCAGCGGCAGCGAGCACGGTGGCAAGGGACAGTCCCGGTCGGCGCAGCAAGCGCGGGGCGGCAGAAAGAGGGGTCATTGGAGGGTTCATACAAGACCAGCGGCGAGGCGCTGGGGCCCCTCGCCGCTGGCAGGTTTGCAAAATGACAAGCGCATGATTATCCCTGCCCACCCGGTAAATCCGCCAAGCAGGGCGACAATCGTGCCGTGAAACCAACACCGCCTTCCACCCCGCCCTCTGCCCTGCCCACCGCCGCCGCGCAGGTCACGCATTACGAGAACTTTCCGGTCGCCTCACTGCTGTGCCCGCCGCGCCTGCGCCCGGTGATTGCCGCGATCTACGCCTTTGCCCGCACCGCCGATGACTTGGCCGACGAGGGCGATGCCCCCGCCCACGTCCGCCTGGCCGATCTGGATGCCTTCTGGATTGACCTGCGCGCCATCGCCAAGGGTCAGCCCCCCTCCAGCCGCTGGCCCCAGGTGTTTGGCCCCCTGGCACTGGAGTTGCAGCGCCATGCGCTGCCCGTGCCGCTGCTGGAAGACCTGCTGAGCGCCTTCGCCCAGGACGTGGAACGCAACCGTGACGGCGCCGGCTATGCCGACCGGGCCGATCTGCTGGACTATTGCCGCCGCTCGGCCAACCCGGTGGGCCGCTTGCTGCTGCACCTGTACGGCGTGGGGGATGCACAAGCGCTGGCGCACAGCGATGCGATTTGCACGGGCTTGCAGCTGGCCAACTTTTGGCAGGACCTGAGCGTGGACTTGCCACGGGGCCGCTTCTACCTCACGGATGCCGACTGCGCCCGCCACGGCGTGGACTACCGCGACCTGCGCGCCCAGCGCGTCACCCCCCAGACCCGCGCCCTGATTGCGGACTGCAGCGCCTGGGCCCGCCAGCGCCTGCTTGCCGGCGCGCCGCTGGTCCACCGCCTGCCCGGCCGCATCGGCTGGGAGCTGCGCCTGGTCGTGCAAGGCGGCCTGCGCATCCTGGACAAAGTGGACGCGCTGCAGGGCGAGAGCCTGCGCCAGCGCCCCACCCTGGGCGCCTGGGATGGGGTGGTGATGCTGGGACGGGCGCTGCGCATGCGAGGCCCAGACCCCAGCAATTTCAAGCCGAATTGACCTCTAGGCCAATGAATACAGGCGGTATTAGCTATTGATTCAATAGCAAACCCGCACCACGCAGAGGCCTGGTACGCCAAGCCTCACAAATCCTGCGCCACAGGGGCCAGCTGGCCCAGCAGGAAGGCCAGAAAAGGCGGTACACAGCCGATGTGGCTGGCGGGCTGGGCGGGGCAGTCGGTCAGGCTGACCAGGTCGCCAGCGCCCTGGGTGCGCATGGCCTGCAAGGTGGCCGTGCTGCTGCGGTAGGGCACCGTGCGGTCGTCGCGGCCATGAAAAAGTCGCACGGGGTGGGCGGGACGCCAGTCGTGCACGTTGCTGATGCGCTGCAGAGTCCCCTGCTCGTCGGCCAGGAAATGGTCGATGAAACGGGTGTCGAAGACCACGTCGGCATCGTCGGGCAGCAGGTGCTTGAGCAAGGCCTCCTTGACCTCGCGGCGGGTGCCAGAGCCCAGGTAGCGCAGCAGGTTGGGGCTGATCAGCGCACCGAGCACAGGCTGCTCGTCGCGGACGAGGTCCACCAGGCCGTCCATCGTGGCCTGCACGCTGTAGGGTCCGGCACCAGGGACCACCAGGCGCAGCTGCGACAACAGCGGGGAGTTGCTGGCCTGCAGCGCACGGTGGGCAGCCATGGTGACGTAGCCGCCCTCGGAATAGCCGGTCAGAAAGAGCTGGCCATTGTCGGCCACACCCTGTTGCTGACGCCAGGTCTGGGCGGCGGCGAGCAGATCGACCACCGCAGCAGCCGAGGGCTCCGCCAGCAGATAGGGATGGGGGGTTCCTTTGGAGACACCGTAACCCACATAGTCCGGCGCGACGACGATGAATCCCAGCGAGGCCATGACCACCGCCACCTCGCCTGGGACAGCGTGGTTGCTGGGCGCATCGGCATCGCGAAACAGGGTGCCATGCTGGTAGCCCAACACCGGGCTGCGGGCGCCGTTGGCCTTGACCGGCACGCTGACCAGGCCCGAGGCGCGCACGCTCTGGCCCTGGGCGTCGATGGTGCGGTATTCCAGCCGGTAGGAGCGCACGGTGTAGCGCGGTGCCAGGCCTGGAATCCGGCTGCCTTCGGTGGCCAGCGCCTGGGTGATGTCAGCAACGGCGATCTGGCCCAGATCGTTGGCAGCCAGCAGGTCACCGGACGCGGGCAGCACCACGGGCGGGGGGGCAGCCTGGGCTTCGTCGGCATCGTTGCCACTGCCGCAGGCCGTCAGGCCCAGGGCCAGCACGGCCACACCGAGCCAGCGGATCACGGAACACATGGACTGTTTGGGCATGGAGCCTCCCTGATGTGGTGGTCTTGCGTTGTCTGGTTCACTTGCAGCAGCGGTAGGCCAGGCCCACCGACGCCGAGTAGCCGACCGGCTCCACCGTCAGCGGGCTACGCCGGGCCTCGCCCAGCTGGCGCGAGACGCCGACGCCGGCAAACGCGACCCAGTGCCGGTTGATGGCGGTCATCAGCTCGACGCCCATGTCCGCGCTGTACCAGCCCGAGGCCGGGGTGTAGTTCGGCAAGGGACTGAGACCACCGGAGACGCCATAGCGGCTGCGCATGTAAGTGCCGTCGCCCCAGCTGCTGCCCATGCCCCAGGACAGCTTGGTCTGGGCGCTCAAGGGGCGCGCATAGCCCAGGCTGGCGGACAGCTGCCCGCCGCCATCGCGGCCCAGCAAGTCCTGCGACCACGAAGCGCCAATCGACCAGTGCTCCCCGAGGCTGTAGGACGCACCCAGACGACCGCGCAGGGTGCGGCGCACTTCGGGCAAGCCCACCAGGCGGGCAGAATCCCCCGCATCGCGGCCGTTGTCGATGCGCAGCGAAGCGCTCAGGTTGAAATCGTCGCTCTCGGCCAGCGTGGCGCTGGCGCCCTCGTCGCGCTTGGTCAGGCCATGGCCCATCAGGGTGCTGCCGCGTCCGGTGCTCAGGCGAAAGCGCCCGTGCTGGATCGCCCAGGCCGGCCGCACACTGGTCTTGCGGCCATCGCCCCCGGCATAGTCCGGCCCGTTGCCCAGGATCAGGCCCAGCACATAGTGGGTCTGCGATTCGGTCGGGGCCGGGGCGTCCAGCGCAGTGCGCACGGGTGCGGGCTTGGCGGACGGGGGCGGGGTCTGGGACTGCGCCCAGGCGGCGGCCCCGCAGCCCAGTCCCAGGGCCAGCGCACAGGCCCCGCGCAGCAGGGAAGGAGAGAAACGAAGGGCGTTGGTCATGCGGGCGATTATGCGGCGGACCATTGCACCCAACCGCCCCAGGCCGAGGCCAGCACCACGATGCCAAATGCAATCCGGTACCAGGCAAACGGCACAAAGCTATGGCTGCTGATATACCGCAGCAGCCAGCGCACACAGATCCAGGCGCTGACAAACGAGAACACCAGCCCCGTCGCGAACATCGGCAGGTCGGCGATGGACAGCAGGGCGCGCTCCTTATAAAGGCTGTAAGCCCCCGCGCCGATCAGCGTCGGAATCGCCAGGAAAAACGAAAAATCCGTCGCCGCCTTGCGCGACAAGCCCAGCACCATGCCACCAATGATGGTCGCGCCGCTGCGGCTGGTACCCGGCACCATGGCCAGGCACTGGACCAGGCCGACCTTGAGGGCATCCAGTGGGGTCATGTCGTCCACGGCCTGCACGCGCACCGCCGTGGCGGGGCGGCGCTCGGCCCACAAAATCACCAGCCCGCCCAGGATGAAGGTAGTGGCCACCACGGTGGGCGTGAACAGGTGCGCCTTGATCGCCTTGCCCAGCAGCAGGCCCAGCAGCACCGCCGGGAAGAAGCCGATCAGCACGTTGAGCGCAAAGCGCTGCGCTTGCCGCTCGGTGGGCAGGGCCGCCAGCGTGGCGCGGATTTTTTGCCAGTACACCAGGATCACCGCGAAGATCGCGCCGGTCTGAATGGCAATGTCAAACACCTTGGCCTTGGCATCGTCAAAGCCCAAGAGGGAGCCCGCCAGGATCAGGTGGCCGGTGGAAGAAATCGGCAAAAACTCGGTCAGGCCTTCCACCACGCCCATCAACGCCGCCTTGAGCAGCAACACCATGTCCACGAGAACCCCCTCCCGACCCGGTACGGGCCTGTGTCAAAGGGCGAGATTATCCCGGTGCCATGCTTACCCCAGCGCGAGCTGTTGCCGCCAGGGAACCTCGGGCAGGGCCTCCCAGTGCGCGACGATGACGACGCGATCTGGCGCATCGGCCACGCCAGCCAGCGCCGTTTGCAAGTAACGCTCCGACGCCCGATCCAGCCCTGCCAGCGGTTCGTCGATCAGCGCCAGCGCGGCGCCCGAAGCCAGCGCCGCTGCCATCAGCACCTTGCGGTGGGTCCCGGTGGACAAGGCGACAAAGGGCTTGTGGGCATGCTCCTCCAGCCCGAAACCCACCGTGTGCGCAGCCAGGGCTTGGGCATTCCACCGGGGCCAGCGCGCCGCCTGGGTCGCCCACCAGTCCGCGACCGAACCCTCGGCGGGGCGGTCTGCGCGCGGGTCCACCCAGAACACCTGCGCCTGGTAGGCTGCGGGGTGGTCGTCAAGACCCTTCCCTTGCAGGCACAGCCGACCCTGGGGGACGCGCAGCTCGCCCGCCAGCAGGCGCAGCAAGGTGGTCTTGCCCACGCTGTCCTCGCCGCTCAGCAGATGCACCCCTGGCGCAAAGTCGGCCGACCAGCCCGCAAACAGCGGTGGCTGACCGGGATAGGCAAAGTGCAGGCCCTGGACTTGCAGAACAGGCTTGGAAGAAGAAACGGCAGGCATGGTGGGCAGGGAACGTGGGCAGTGAAGGTGGGCCAGGGAGCCGGATTGTAGAAATCCGAACCCGCCCCTGGGCACAATCGCAGCCTTTGTACGACGACCGCTTCCCACATGCACGCCCCCACCCTGCGATTTCTGGATTTCGATGTCAGCGAAGACGCCGACGGCCATGGCAGTTTTGACGCCATGGCCAACGTCAGCGACGCCCAATGGCCTGCCCTGCTGGCCGAAGTCCAAAGCGTGCTGGACTGGGCCGAGGCGCAGTTTCCCGGCGCCTGCGGCCCGCTGGAAGACGGCGCCCTGTGGGACTGCGCGCTGCAGGGCCAGCAAGAAGTTCAGACCCCCTTGCACCTGGAACGCGACACCCAAGGCCAGCTCCATGCGACGCCCGACGGCCCCGGCTTGCTGCGCCGCACGCTCACGCTGACGCTCAGTGGCACGGCCGCCTTTGCCGAGGCCTTTCGGGACACGTTCTTGCAGGAAGGTGTGGATTGATCCCCTTGCAAGAATCAAGGGCATTGTTTCCAAGCAGTCACAAATGAAACGCGGCGGTTAGATTTATGACCCTTTCCTCACAAACCAAGGATTTACAATGCTGTCACGCCGTTTTTTCCTGAGCGCTGGTCTGGTCTCTGGCGCTGCCGTCCTGGGCAATGCCCTGCCCGCCTGGGCGCAATCTGCCCCCGACCTGGGCACGCCCGCCCTGCCCCAGCCGGGTTTTCGGCGCATGAAAGTGGGAGATGCTGAGGTCATCGCCCTGATTGATGGCATCGCCCGCCGTCCGCTGGGCGAGGAATTCGTCAAGAACGCACCGCTGGCGGAGGTCAAGGCGCTGCTGGCCGCACAAAATCTGCCCACCAGCCACATCGATATCCCCTTCACCCCCTTTGTGATCGTGCACGGCGGTCGCAAGGTCCTGCTGGACAGCGGCCTGGGCGAGTTCGGCGGCCCCAACGCGGGCAGGCTGGTCTCCCACCTGATGGCCGCCGGCATCCACCCCGGTGAAATCGACACCGTGCTGATCAGCCACTTCCACGGCGACCACATCAACGGCCTGCGCACCAAGGCCGGCGCGCTGGTGTTTGCCAACGCCAAGATCCTGGTGCCTGCCGCCGAGCACGCTTTCTGGATGGACGATGCCCGCATGGCCAACGCGCCCGCCGCCATGAAAGGTGCTTTCGAGAACGTGCGCCGCGTCTTTGGCAGCCTGGGCGCGGACAAGCTGCAGACCTTTACCTCGGGCAGCGAAGTGGCGCCCGGCATCCAGTCGATCGCTGCCTACGGCCACACGCCTGGACACACCCTGTTCGAGCTGCAATCGGCCGGCCAGCGCTTCACCTACCTGGCGGACCTGACCAACGTCCCGGCCCTCTTTGCCCGCAACCCCGACTGGGCCGTCACCTTTGACATGGACGCCGAAGCCGCCCGCAAGGTCCGCCGCGCCACCTTCGAGCGCATCGTGCAACACCAGTCGCTGGCTGGGGGCTTCCACTTCCCCTTCCCAGCGATGGGTCGCATGGCCAAGGCGGGCGATGGGTACATGTTCCAAGCAGTCTGAGCAGCCAGGACAGGCGTGGATGCGGGAAATCTACTCCTGAATTGATAGCTAGCACCGCTTGATTCCATTGGCCTAAAGCCCTTTTTGGCCTTCATTGTCGCCATGGGGTCTCACCCTGCTGCGCGCCACGCAGAAATCGGGTAGAAACTGCGGGCGCGCTGATTGCTGCAATCCACGCATGTTTCCACCCTCCCCCTTTGGACCGAGACCATGAGCTATCCCCACACCCAGCTTTTCATTGATGGCCAATGGCGCGACGCCGCCGATGGCCGCAGCCTGCCCGTGTTCAACCCCGCCACTGGCGCCGAAATCGGCCGCGTGGCCCATGCCGGCAAGGCGGATCTGGACCAGGCGCTGGCCGCTGCACAAAAAGGGTTCGAGACCTGGCGCGACATGCCCGTCGCCGACCGCGCCAAGATCATGCGCAAGGCCGCTGCCCTGGTGCGCGAGCGCGCCGCCGAGATCGCCCCGCTGATCACCCAGGAAAACGGCAAGCCCCTGGTCGAGGCCAAGGGCGAAACCCTGGCTGCCGCCGACATCATCGAATGGTTTGCCGACGAGGGTTTCCGCGTCTATGGCCGGCTGGTGCCCTCGCGTGGCAACCCGGCGCTGCGCCAGATGGTGATCAAAGATCCGGTGGGCCCGGTCGCTGCGTTCACGCCATGGAACTTCCCGATCAACCAGGTGGTCCGCAAGGTGGGCCCCGCCCTGGCGGCCGGTTGTTCCATCTTGGTGAAAGCCGCCGAGGAAACCCCGGCCGGCCCCGCCGCGCTGATCAAGGCTTTTGCCGATGCGGGTATTCCGCCCGGCGTGCTGGGTCTGGTGTATGGCAACCCCGCCGAAATTTCCAACTACCTGATCCCGCACCCAACGATCCGCAAGATCACCTTCACCGGCTCCACGCCGGTGGGCAAACAGCTGGCCGCGCTGGCTGGCCAGCACATGAAGCGCGTGACGATGGAGCTGGGTGGCCATGCACCGGTCATCGTCTGCGACGACGCCGACATTGCACTGGCCGTCAAGGCGGCAGGTGCTGCCAAGTTCCGCAACGCGGGGCAGGTCTGCATCTCGCCCACGCGCTTTTTGGTACACGAGAGCGTGAAGGCTGAATTTGCGCAAGCCCTGGCCGCCTATGCCGCCGGCATGAAGGTGGGCGATGGCCTGGCAGAAGGCACACAAATGGGCCCCTTGGCCAACCCCCGCCGCCTGACCGCGATGGCGGAATTCCACGCCGACGCGGTCGCCAAGGGCGCCCAGGTGCTGACGGGCGGCCAGCGACTGGGCGAGTCCGGCAACTTCTGGGCACCGACGGTGCTGAACGACGTGCCGCTGGACGCCAAGATCTACAACGACGAGCCCTTCGGCCCCGTGGCCGCCATCCGGGGCTTCACGAACCTGGAAGATGCCATTGCCGAAGCGAACCGACTGTCGTTTGGCCTGGCCGGCTATGCCTTCACGCGCTCACTGAAAAACGCCGATCTGCTGACCCGCCGCGTCGAAGTGGGGATGCTCTGGGTCAATATGCCCGCCATGCCCAGCGCAGAAATGCCGTTTGGCGGCATCAAGGATTCGGGCTACGGATCTGAAGGCGGCCCGGAAGCGGTGGACGCCTACCTGAACACACGTTCTGTGGCCGTAATGAACGTTTGATCTGAAGAGAACGTACTGCCTGTCGCTTTTCACGAAGCGTCAGGCAGCCCACTGCCTTCAAGGAACGGCCTGGAAAGACATCAGGCAAAAGAAAAGGGTCTGATTCAATGAATCAGACCCTTGAAGGTTTGGCGGAGTGGACGGGACTCGAACCCGCGACCCCCGGCGTGACAGGCCGGTAT
>CAYZPX010000024.1:0-19690 GCA_964480105.1 uncultured Burkholderiaceae bacterium
TTGTCGGTATTCTCAACAAGGGTTAAGAACTCCACTTTTCAGGGGCAACCTCAGTTGAGCGATCAGACGGCCAAAGCGCCGCAGCTCCTTGGCCTGGTGCGCCACCTGCCTGAGCTGCAGGCGATGTGAGTACAGCCCGCCTTGAACCGACAGCTGCTCAAAGGCCAGGTCTAGCGAGCGCTCGGCGTCTTCCAGGTAACGGTAAAACGTGCCTTGCGGGCCGGTGTCCATCATCTGGTTCATCGGCTCCACGTAGTGGTCATAGGCCTCCAGCACACGCCGGTAGCGCTGGGCGAGGGGCATGCTGGCGTCTGCGCTCTTGGCGTCTTCGGCGAGTTCCAGAAGTGCGTGGCGGTCTTGATCCAGTTGCAAGCTGATCTGGCGGAAGAGCTCAGCGAGCTTGTTGGCCGCCCCCCGCGCCCGATCCATGTCGGCAGCTTGCATGCCCTCGTTGAGGCCCTCCGTGGCCTCGCGGATGGCGGCAACACGTGCTTGAAGCACGGCGGCCAGACCGAGCTCGTGTTCGCGAGTCAGCCCGCGCACGAAGTCGAGCACGTAGGGATTGAGCTGCAGGTCGCTGCTGCGGGCGCATGGTTGGAGAATGTCTGCATTCACCATGGCGCGCAGGGCTGCCCCCTGGGCTTCGGCATCCAGCTGCGGTGCCACCTTCGCGATGCAGCCCAGAACTTGTTCGGTGGTGAGCACCGCAAACTCACGCGACAACCTCACCAGGACCTCGACGGTGTCCCAATGGTTGTACAACGCATAGACCAACGAACGGGGATTGGCCATGTCAGGTCAACCTCGCTGCAATGCTGGCGCGGCGCATGGGGTGCGAATCCATGCCTCGCGCTGTCCCCACTGCCGCACATGGCGGCAATCCGGCCCGTGGCCGCAGCGAGGATTCAGCCTGCTGCCTGATCTGGACGCAGCCTTCCTCTGCAGTGTCCCCAGCTGCCGCTGCCCACCAAACCTATCGGCTTGGCGCCCAGCGGCCACATTCTTTGAGCTCGAAGAAGCGAACTCTAAGAATGTGCCGAATGCGGTGGGGACAGCCTCCCTGCGACCGTGCGTCCAGCATGAATGTGCGACTGACTGTGCCAACCCCTGCGCGAAGACCGGTGCCTGATTTGTGCGAAACAGGTGGGGGCAATGTGCAAAGACTGTGGCGACAGCGTGCCGTGAACTGTGCGAACAGTGTGGTGACTGCCAGCCGAACAAGGTACGAACACCTCGCCCAGCGTGCTTTTCAAAGCACCTCATCTTGCGATGCCACCATCCACACCCGCTTCAATGGCAGCTCGGCCTTGAGGTCTTCATCCAGACGCTCGTACTGTTCGAACAGCTGTTCGAGCAGCTCCTTCTGGGTCCAGAGCCGCAGCCGGAAGAACTGGGAGGCCAGTTCCTTCTGCACGTTGCCCTTGAAGCCACCCCAGGCCACGAAAAGGCCCTGATCAGCATTGAATTTGGTCATGGCGCCCAGCAGTTTGTCCACCGGCTCGCGGCCAATCGGCGAGTCCTCAGACTTCACCTCCACGCACAGACGCGGCGCCGAAAACCCCAAGGGGCCAGAGCCTGCAAGGATGTCTGCACCGCCGTCTGCCCCCTCCGGGCTGCGGTAGGTGGTGTAGCCCTGTGCTTTCAGGATGCCCTCAACCAGTCGGGTCAGGCCGTGCCCCTTAAAGCGGGCAGAAACCAGAGCGGCGATCTGGTCGCGTGCCAACTCGTCCAGGTCGGCGTCTGCGGCCTCAACATCGGCGGTCGTGGCCGTCGCTGCCTTGGCGGGCGCCGCCAGCGTTTCTGCCTTCCAACCATGGGCGCGCATTGCAGCGATGCGTTGCTCTGCGTTGTTGCGCTGGATACGGCAGATGGTGAGAAACGCCCCGAAGGAAAACAACAGGTCCTTGCCAAAGTGCGTACGGGGGATGGCTTCGCCGATCCACTTCACAGCTCGCCAGTGGAAGAAGGGGTTCGGACCCGCCGTCTCGGCGTGGTAGTCCCCCGTGATCTCGCCGATGTAGACCGCAGGCTGCGTCTTCATGGGCAGTACCACGAGGTCGCCCTTCTGCATCTCGTGGGCGAAGGGCCAGACCTGACTGACCCAGTTCAGCACAGCCTTGGGCTTGGCCTCAGGGTAGCGCTGGGTCATTTCAGCGGTCAATTCACCTCGCTGCTGCAGCTTGGACAGATCCAGGTTCAGCTCATCCCAGGTCACATAGACCCTACCTTCCTGGATGAACTTCTGTTCGTATTCGCCGTGCGAGCCTGCACGAATAAGCCAAATTGCCATACCTGCTCCAGTTCCTATTCTTCAGCTAGCGGAGCTGCAGCTGGAAGAATCAGCAGGAGTTCCGAGTCATCAATCATGCGGTACACCGGCCGAATTCCGGACAAGCGCTCGCTCTGGTCCAAGATGATCTGAACACCCTCGCCACGCTTGTCCATCATGGCGCTACGCCCTGTGATCTCTTTGTCGGAGTCGGGTACTTGGCACTTGGCCAGCAAACTGGTGATGGCTTCGTTTCGCGCAGCTTGACGGTAGGGAAGGCTATCCACAGTCATTGTGTTTGGAATGGCGCCTGGCGAGGACAACTCCAGCCGATCTGCAAACATCCGAAGTCGAATCTTGGCGCCATGGATGGAATAGTCCCGGTGCGCAACGGCATTCACCAGCGCTTCGAAGACAGCCGTCATGTCGTACTGGGGCAGATCGCGTCGCCCCTCGTCCTTGGTGGCGAAGACCTGCATGTTCTTGCGGACGAAGTGGCAGGCTGCCAAGACCTGGGCATCAAGTGGCCCGGTGATGTCCTGGGCATCGAGCTGATAGGCCGAATCGCCTTGCGGCAGTACTTCGGTGCCACGGTAAGCCACGGCTTGAATGAACGCGTTCGGCAACCACCGGCGAGGATCGGCACTGGCCATCAGTACGCCGGCAATGGTCGGACGAATTGCTTTGTCGGCATCGAGGCGCGCCATGGCCAGTTTGTCCAGCAGCACCTCGCGCGTATCTTGCACGCGAGGACTGGCAAAACGTTGCCAAAGGGCATCTGCAAGGTCATCGAGCGTGGCGCCAGGCACCGGCTGCTCGTCGAAGCGGATGATGCGGGCCTGGCTGCGTTGCTGGAAGAGACGCGCCAGATAGTCCGGCGCCATTTCGCGCTTGGCGCTGCCTACGCGGTGGAAATAGCCACCAGGGCTTCTATGCACGAACAGACTGCTCGTGACATCGATCTTCAGCACCGGCAGCTGTTCGCCTGAAGTGCTGGGCAGATTCAGCCGCTCGATCACTGGTGCGAGCGGCGGCGCGATGCTGTCCAGGCAAATCTGCCGTACGAAGTCCTCCACCAGGTCCAGACGATCAAGAGGAACACCGAGCACTTCACGAGCGTCGTCCACGCCCAGCACGCATACACCGCCGCGACTGTTGGCGAAGGCAGCTAGCTCATCGGCGAGCGAGTCTCTATGCGGAGCCGACACCCTTTCCCCAGCGAAGCGGACTTCCTTCAATTCCAGATAAGAGTCCTCTCCCAGGCGAATCTTGTCAATCAGGTCGGCGATGTTGTCGAACATGTCAAGCCTCTCTTCCCAGGCGTTGGTAACGCCGTTCAAACGCTTCTTCGCCGCCTTCCATCACTTGGCAGACTTCGCGGCGCATGGCCTGATCCTGCAACGAGCCGGTTTGCTTCACATGGCACTGGTGGTTGAAGTCCAGTACGTGTATCAACTCTGCATCGCCATTGACCACGATGTTAGGGTTGTGGGTCACGATGATGAGCTGACGGCGCAACTTATTTCTGCGGATCTGTTGCACGACCAATCCGTAGATCAGGTGGTTATCCAGGTCATCTTCGGGTTGATCGAGCACCAGGGGTTCAGTGCCGTGCGCCAGCAGGAAGGCCAGCATGGCCGCCGCGCGTTGCCCGGCGGAAGCCTGGCCGATGGACTGAAAGTCCCGCCCGTCTCCCTTGCGGCTGTACTCCACCTGCATGCCGTCTTCGGGGAACCAGCAAAGGATGTGGTCGATGAACTCCGGGCGCTTGTCAGCTTCAGCTTTCAAAAACTTGTTGAACCAGCCTCCAAACTCGGCCTCGCCACGGCAAGCTTGCAACAGGCGTTTTTTCTGAGTCAGCAGTGCCTGCTCGAAGGCCGCTGTGTCCCACTCGCCCGGCTGCTCGACCAGATCAACCGTGCCCAGCAGATCAGCCACGATGCCTTTTGGGGATGTCCCCTCTTGCTCTTGATACAGGTCGTCTACGTACCTGCCTTCAGCCGCCCCAAGCACTTCCCGCAGAGAGCGCTCGATGCCCTGCGCGTCCCGGCTGTATGGAATCAGTTCGATACGCACAAAGGGATTGCCTTGCAGCGTCGCCTGTAGAAACACACTGCGCTGGGCACTGATGGCGCGGCGGGTTGATTGCACCTGCTCCAGCAGCGACTTAGCCTTCTCGCGCAACTCGGTGTGTTGCTTCTGCAAGGCTTCCAGCTTCTTCAACTCGGCTTCCAGGCGCTGCTTCTCTTGCACCAGGCGACCATACTCGCTGGGATCGCTGACGCCTTGTTGCTGCAAGTCGGCCTTGAGCTGCTCATAAGCCATCTTGGCAGCGCCGATCCGCGCAAACCAGGGCGAAGCCTCCAGTTCTCCCTTCAGGGCCTGCCCACGTTCCTGCAGCGCAGATGCCGCACTCTCGACTTCCTGTCGCGCTTTGGTGACCGCAGCGTGCAACGCCTGGACAGCGCTCAGTGCCGGGCTGTCCTCGGCGGTATCGAACGAGCCTTCCGGCAAGTCTTCCGCCAACAGGTCGGAGGCAAGTGCCTTCAAGCGCATTGCCAGTTCAGCGGAGCCCTCGAATTGGCGTTCCAGCTCGCGGCTTTGCCGGCTGGTGCGCTGGTAGTTCTTCAGCACTGCCGCATGGTCGGCGCCTTCAAAGCGTGCCAGTTTGCGCTGTACATCCTGAAGGGCAAGCGTTAGCGTTTCGCGTCCTTGCAGCTTGCCATCCAACTCGCGAATTTGCGCTCTTGCGGCTAGGAAGGCACGCTTGGCTTCGTCAAAGGACGCCTGCTGTGATTGCGTGTCCGCAGCATCGTCGATGACCTTCAGTAGAGCCTGCTGGCTGTCGCCAGCCAGCGCCGCGATCTGCCCCTGGCTGAACAGGCGTACTGGGAATCGTTGTGTCGTGATGGTCTGGACGGTCGAGGCCTTGAAGCTGTTGGTGGCCGTGTCCAGCTCCTCCACCGCATGGCCTTGTCCATCTTGTCGCCAGATCAGGCGGTAGGGCGTGCCGTCACGCTGCACTTGGACGTTGATCGTGGTGTCAGCTCTGAGTCCGCCTTCGTCAGTGCGGCTCTTGGCGACCTTATCGAAGCGGTTAAAAGTCTGACCAGCTTCCGAGTTGGCCGAAAGTTCCTTCTCGCGCCGGTAGGCGAGACGCAGGGCATGCACGATGGTCGATTTACCTGTGCCACGGCCACCGATCAAGGCATTGAAGTACGGATTGAGTGGCAACTTGGCGGGCTGCTTGCCGAGCCCCATGTAGCGAGCGTCGCGGATCTCAATCGACTCAATGAAATGCTCGGGCGTATTGAACGGCGCAAAGCCGCTGCTTTCATCGCTGCGCCGAACGGAGACCTCCTGCCCATCCAGCAACGCAAGACGCAATCCTTCCAGGCTAGGCCGGGCCATCTTGATCCAGGTGTAGCGAGAACCGGGAACGGCTGCTCCTTGGAAGCTGTGGCAATCGCTGCCCACCACGCTGGCAAATCGAGGCTTGAGTTCGTCCAACACCGTGGGCTTGGGGCTGCTGGAGGTCGTCCACTCCAGCGCCAGAATCCCGGCCTCGTTCATGACCTGCCTGACCGTGTTGGTATCCATCAGGCACTTGCGTGTACCGGGCTCGACCTGCAGCAGGCCCTTGTCGCCATCGACGTGCGCCGGAATGGCCAGGCCGTCCGCGGCCAGCACACGCTCGACCACCCTGGCTGCTCCCTCGCGGGTCACGCCATCGCTGTCACCACGCGTACCTTCGTAGTCCACCCTCGCCAGCAGATCGCTGATGGTCTGGCTGGTGGCGGACGGGTCGAAGATCGCGAGCAGATGAAAGCCGCCTTGCACCGAGATTTCTACCCCTGGGAACAGGTGGAGTTCGCGGAATCCGGCACGCGGCGAGCCCGCATCGGCCTCATGCTTCATCTCTGCGTAGGCCGCCTTAAGCGTATCGATCCACTCGCCTGTGTTGTGGTCGGTGATGGCCACACAGTCGATTCCGGCGGCCATGTACTTGAGCAACCAGGCTTGTGGCGTCAATTCATTCGACGTACCGATGGCTGCCTGCCATGCCCCGGTGTCCTTGGAGGCCGGGGTGTGGGTATGGAAATCGAACTTCCACCAGCGTGCGCCGGGGTAAGGCCAGGGTTGGCTCATGTTCTTCTCCTGATTGCAGCCATCATTCATCAGCCTTGGCTTTGAGCACTTGCATCAGCGCCCGCACCTCGTCTTTGAACGGGCTGTCGTCGAATTCGCTCAGGTCGCAGGCAAGACATGCCTCGATGTCCTGGCGTGACAGATAGTGCTTGTGCAGAAAGTTCATCTCGACGTGATCTTTGCTGTCAGCGATCTCACGCTCGTCTGGGTTCGAGCTGTCGCGCAAGAACCGCAACAGGCAGGCATGCAGCACTGCCGGCATGTGCGTTTGAATGCCTCGAATCTGCTGCATCACTTCTTCTACGCGCAGGTCTGCCGTTGCCTGATCGCTAAAGAAGATGTTGCCATTGGGGTGGGCAATTTCGTTGCGTTGATCGACCAGCTTTTGGAACTTTCCAATGTGCTGGTTCTGGCAGCCAGCCAGCCGTAGGAACTTGAAGATCGTGCGTTCGTTTATTTCGCTGAACGAAAACGGTGAGCTGGCCTTGAGAAGGCCCGCCTCTTCCTCTTTCTTCATGAAGATAATGGATTTTGCAAAGTCATCAGGTTGAGCCTGCTTGATCTGCCACACTGAGAAATAGACGTAGCTCATGTAGAGCATGTGGAAGGCCAGCATCGCAAACTGGTACTTGCCAGCCACATAGTTGCTCTCGAAGGCTTCCCAGACAAAGCGGATGTACTCGCTTTCACTTGCCGATGGATAGGCTTGCGGGAGGTAGTCGTGGATTTCCAGTGCCACATCCATATTCAGCTCGCCCATACGGTGTTTATTACTGCCTTGATTTCATTGTCTCGGTTCGCGATCTTCTGCTTTAGCTCTTCGATATCGGCTTTGATTGACTCGATTTTTTCGACTATTTCCTGCTGAACATCAATCGGAGGGAGTGGAATCTCAACCTCCCTAACCAATTGACTGTTGAGGTTATTGACGACCCCCCCGGTTGCTGCGCGTTGAAACTGCTCATATATATTATCCGAGCACAGAAGCCAGTAGAGGTAATCCTTGAGAATTCGAGTGGAGTCCTCCCTGAGTAGCAGCCATCCGTCGTGAATGCAGCCGTCGGTTGCCATAATGTACGGGCGACCGAAGCTCATTGAGTTAGACAAAACAAAATCACCGGGCTGAACTCTTCTCGACTTTTTCTCACCTTCTGGTTTTATTTTTTCTTTGGTTCTTCTGATGTATTTGTCATTCGGAGCTGCGTCGCCAATTTTCACCCAATTAATTCCATCATCTGCCTCAGTGATGAAATCTTGGATTGGCCGTGGCGACCCTCCCCGCTCAACAATGCAAACATCCCCAATCTTTACAATTGGGTAGTGTGAAGAGGCCAAAGCGAAACTTTTGTACCTTTCTCCATTTAAGCCGCAATCGCTTGATCCCAAGATGGTCTTGCGATCAACGGCATGAGCTCGTTCTGAGTTGTTAAGAGAGTTAGGCTCTTGGAAAAAGCTTTCTAGTGCCAAGGCGGCATCGGGAAGATCATTTAAGTCAATAGATCTGCGCTGCGTTCCAAGCGAGTAGCCGTCATTATTTACTTCCACAAAAGCGATGCGATCTACAGCCTTGGCGAGGCGCTTATCGAAAATCAAAATGGATGTCTTCACTCCGCTATACGGCTGAAAAACACCGGCGGGAAGTGAAACCACCGCCACGAGAGAGGACTTAACCAAAGCTTCACGGAGGGCTTTGTATGAACTTCCATTCTGGAAGATTACCCCCTCTGGGACAATGATCCCTGCCCGGCCATTGGGGCTTAGGTGTTCATGGATGTAGTCGACGAACAGCACCTCTGAGCGTGTCGCCTGGATTGAAAAGCGCTTGTGCGGTTTGATGCCGCCCTTCGGTGACATGAATGGCGGATTAGCGAGAATCACATCCGCGTGTTCGTTCCACTTGTCCTCGCTAGTGAGCGTGTCGTATTCGTCCACATGCGGGTCAGTGAAACCGTGCAAATACAGGTTCACCAGGGATAAGCGCACCATGTCTGGTGAAATGTCATAACCAC
Source organism: uncultured Burkholderiaceae bacterium (assembly GCA_964480105.1). Classification (GTDB taxonomy): domain Bacteria; phylum Pseudomonadota; class Gammaproteobacteria; order Burkholderiales; family Burkholderiaceae_C; genus CAYZPX01. The sequence goes on from CAYZPX010000024.1 coordinate 8,428, forward strand.
GTATGTTTGCGGCCAGCTTGTTGCGTTCGTCCGGTGTGAGTTTGTCCCCGGGCTTATGCTCTTTGTTCTGATCAAGGATGTGTTTCCAGGCCGAGATCAGAAAGCCGGCCGTTCCACAGGCGGGATCGAGGATGCGCTCGTGCTTTTGCGGGTTGATAACCCGGACGATGAAGTCAATGATGTGTCGCGGTGTACGGAATTGGCCCGCATCGCCCTGGCTGCCCAGCACCGAGAGCAGGTACTCGAAGGCGTCGCCTAGCCGCTCGGAATGATCGTAGGAGAAGCCATCGATCTCCTTCAAAAACGCCTTGAGCGTTTCCGGATCGCGGTACGGCAAGTAGGCGTTCTTGAAGATGTCTCGGAACAGCGCAGGCAGGTGCGTGTTCTCGGTCATCTTGCCAATGGCTTCGGAGTACAGGTTCAGCGTGTCCTGGCCACCCATGCTGGGCGCCAGCAGCTTGCTCCAGCTGTACTTCTCGAAGCCATTGACGAAGAAACTGCGCTTGCCGCCGAACTCCTCGGATTGGGCGTCCATGTCGTCCATGAACTTGTAGATCAGCGCGATGGTGATCTGTTCGACCTGACTTTTTGGGTCGGGGACCTTGCCGACGAGGATGTCGCGGCAAGAGTCGATTCGGCGTTTGGTGTCGGTATCCAGCATGGTGTTGTTCTTCTCTTTCGGCCACCTTCGGCGGCCTTGAATGACTTACATGAATTGGTTGAGCGGTACGTAGTCTTTGACGTACTCGGGGATGCCGTCGCGCCACTCGGGTGGCACGGCGCGCAGGTCACCCACGCCGAAGGCTGGGTTCACGTTCAGTTCGCCAAAGCGCTTGTCGTCGATGATGGCGCGCAGGGCGGCGTCGGTGGCGTAGGCCTTGAAGAAGTACTTCATCGCCAGCACAGCGATGCCCTGGTCTTCGGCCAGCTTGCTCTGGTTGGCGAGCAGGAACTCCTGGAATTCATCCTCAAGCAGTTCGTCCTTGCTCTTGAAGTACGGGATCAGGCCGAAGATCTTCTGCAGGATTTCCTTCAGGCTTAGGCGCCGATCCACACCAGCCGCACGACGCAGCTTCTCCAGGTTGAAGTACTCGTTGGGCTTGTCGAACAGGTGGCTGGCGACGTAGTCGATCGCCAGCTCCCACTGCTCGTTCTCGACTTGCTGCTGAAGCGTTGGGTTGGCTTTGACCTGATCTTCGAATTTCTCGAAGAACATCCGGTCGATCTTCATGCCTTCGTAGCCGATCTGTTGCTCAGCCACATGGTGCATGGCATCGGTGCCTGCGTGCTCGTATATGCCAGCAGGCGGCGGCGGGGGCGGCGGCTCACCACCCTGTCCATCACCCTCAGCACTTCGGGCGGGGAGCTTCAGAACCTCGTCGTAGTCGAACTTTTCTTCGAAGTACTCGCAATTGGCGAAGAAGTCGAAGAATTTGAAGCGGGCCTTCTCAGGCTCGTTGATCAGCGGCTTCAGTTCATCATCGAACAGCTGCTCAAGGAAGTTGTGCTTGCGCGTGCCGCGTCCCTTGATCTGGACGAAATCGGACGGCGAGTACACAGGGCGCATCAACGCCAGATTCAAGATGTCCGGGCAGTCGTACCCTGTGGTCATCATGCCCACGGTGACACAGACGCGTGCCTTGCTGGTCTTGTACAAGGCGTTGAAGTTGGCCGAGCCCAGCAGGTTGTTGTTGGTGAAGTTGATGGTGTATTGCTGCGCATCCGCCACGTTGGACGTGACCTGCACCGCAAAGTCTGACTGGTACTTGCCGGGCCAAAGCACGTCCGCCAGCTCGTTCAAGATCTGGGTGAGCTTGGCAGCATGGTTCTGGCTGACTGCGAACACCAGCCCCTTACCGAACTCACCGGTCACAGGATCCCGCAAACCGTTCTTGATGAAGGTCTGGCAGAACAGCTCGTTGGTCGCCTTGGAGAAGAACTTCTTCTCGAAGTCCTTGGAAACAAAGCTCTGTTCTTGCTGGCCGTCTTCGCCGACGGGAGCCATCACTGCATAGCCCTGCTCGGACAAAAGCTTGGTAGTGATGTCGGTACGCGCATCAACCACCACGGGGTTGATCAGGAAGTCATCCTTGACGCCATCCAGCAGCGAGTAACGGAAGGTCGGCTGCCCGGATTCGCAACCGAAAGTACGGTAGGTGTCCAGCAGCAGGCGGCGCTCCTGCTCGCGCGGGTCGCGGGTGGTGGGCTTGCTCGCGTCAAAGCTCTTGAGATAGTCGCGCGGCGTTGCGGTTAAGCCTAGCTTGTAGCCGACAAAATACTCGAAGACGGCTCGGGCATTGCCGCCAATAGAGCGGTGGGCTTCGTCCGAGATGACCAAGTCGAAGTCGGTGGGCGAGAACAGGCGCTTGTACTTGTTGTTGAACAACAGCGACTGCACCGTGGTGACAACGATCTCGGCTTTGCGCCAATCGTCACGGCGTTCTTTGTAGATGACCGTTGCGTAGTCGTTCTTCAGATAGTCCTTGAACGCTTTGGCAGCTTGGTCTTCCAGCTCTAGTCGATCCACCAAAAACAGCACGCGTCGTGCGTTGCCAGTGCGGAGAAAAAGTTTGATGACAGCAGCAGACGTGAGCGTCTTACCTGTGCCCGTTGCCATCTCAAACAAGAAGCGCGTTGAGCCCTCTGCGACAGCATCTTGGATCGCATTGAGCGCCTTCTTTTGGTAGTCCCGCAGGAAGCGGAGCTTGTTCTTGGCGACGAAGGCAGGACGTTCGTCAGCATTGAGCCAACCGGCCTCCTTCTCGTAGCCAGGCAGTTGAGTCTGGACGATGTAGTCGCGACCGACCGTCTCAGTGATCAAGCGCTTCTGGTCGGGCTCGAACTTTTGATAGCTCTTGAGAGAATCGGGCGTTGGGAAGGCTGTGATGACGTGTGGATTGCCCTGCTGCAGATCCCAGAAGTAGTGCAAATTGCCGTTCGAAAGAATCACAAAGCGGCAATTCAGCGACTTGGCGTACTTACGTGCCTGCTCTTTGCCAACGAGCGGGTTCTTGTCTTCGGACTTGGCCTCCAGAACGACCAGAGGGAAGCTCTTCTCGTCGAGAAGCAGGAAATCGACAAAGCCGTTCTTGGTGGACTCGAAGTTCTCGCCGAGATCGTTGATCTGATCCTGGCTCAGCTTGACGTTCGGCTCCAGGGCAACATTGGCCTTCCCCTTGGCATCGTCAAAGAACCGCCAGCCAGCAGATTCCAGCAATTTGTTGATCTTGATGCGCGCTTGTGCTTCTTTTGCGTTCGCCATGCTCAGGCGCCTCCCTTAACTGGTTCATCTTGACGATCCAGCTTCAGGTCGTGCGCTCGGGCGTACTCCAGCACCAGGATTTCGATCATCGACGCTACCGACCGGCGCTCGCGATCAGCCGCCAAGCGCAAAAGCTGCTTGATCTCGGCGGAGGTGCGGATAGAAAGGGTTTCGTCCTTCAGGCGTGACATGGCAACGTCTCGTCAGTGGTGTCACGCAAATGTACTGCCTTTGCATGTAATTGCACAAGGCAATGTCGAGTCATGCCCATCGCCGTAGGCGACGCTTGCAGATCACGGCCGGAAGCCCAGATAGAAATGGGGCAATGCCTGGCGTCACTACCCCATTTCTCGTTCGCATTGCCTCAATCCAGTCGCGGCGCTTTAACTTCGGGGTGAGACCAGGATTGCTGCGTCTTCACGGGCAATTCCGCTTCGATGCGAACCGGGCGCAAGACCCACCCTCCGCTTGCCTGGTGCGCTGTGCCGTAGTTGCGGCGTGTCTTGCTGCTTCGATGGCCGAGGCCACGGCTTGCAGCATCGCCGTCGCCTGACGCCTTCAGGTCTGCTGCCCACTGGTGTCGAAAGCAGGTGGCGGTGATTGTGTGAGCGTGATCCCGCCAGAGGGTGTGCCCGAGCCGCCGGACTTCCGCTGTGAAGTTGGCAGCGCTGGCAATCTGGACATGCAGTTTTTTTCCAGGCTCCATCCTGAGTCGCCGTGCAAGGGCAGCAACCAGTAGATGGGCGTCGTCCTCCGCGTAGGCCACAAAGCGATTCGGTTGGCCCTGGCTTGCTTTGACCTTGGCGCCAATTACATGCAGGCAGAGGATGTTCTTGCGCAGCAGATCGTCGAATTCCACCCAGACATCGATGCCTTTCGCCAGCTCGGAAGGGCGGGCGCCAGTCAGCGCGGAGATCAAGAGCGCGTCGGCGTACTTGCCATGCATGCCGCGTGCGCAAATGTCTTCTCTCCACGTGGATGGCAATCCACGCAGCGCCTGGCGCTTGCTTCGGCGCTTGGACCTTGGCTGCGTCATCCCTTGCTGTTGAAGCCGGACCAGGGCCCGCATGGTCATCAACAGTTGGCTGCACGAGGCCATCAATCGTTCGCGGGTCGATGTGTCCCATGCCTGTGGCAGAGCCGATGACATCGCTCCGACGCTCCAGAGGCAGTGATACCGAAGAGCGGCCAAGCGCTTGTAGAACGTGGTTGAGCGGCCAGTGTTGCTCACCACTGAAACGAGGTCGTCTTCGCCGATGCTGCCGCGATGAAGCAGCTGCCTTGCCAGCTTCAGGTACTCCTCCTGCGTGGCTGCGGATTTGCTTGTTGGCTCACCCTTCGACTTGATCGCAGGCAGAGCGTTCAGGCAAGCGCGGACGGCACTCACGAGGCGTTGAACCTCGGGCAGGTGTTCGGCCGCTGCAGCGTCGTCGTCGGGCGGTGGTCGGAGTTGATCGGCGGCGCCGGAAATCAGAGCCGCGTCCATACGATCTGCTCCTTCCCGTGGGTGCTTTGTTCCAGGCGTGCTCCCGCGATGATTCCCAGTCGCTCCAACTCAGCTGCAGCAGCCAGCACTGGTTCACGGAACTTGGAGATCGGGCTGCTGTATTGCAGCTTGTCTTTTAGCCATACAAGACTGTGGCGCTGGGTCGTGTCTGACGAAGTAGCGACCAGGCGTTGCAGGGCCTTTGCCATGTCCCGCTGGACCTTGATCTGCAGTCGCTTCTCCCAATCGATCAGCGCGAACTCACGGTTGCTGAACGGGCGAACCATGCGACGGTCGATGCGCAGAACGTAGGTGTCCAGTTCCTCATCCAAATCGAAGCCGTCGATCAGGTGCAGGACGCGGTGAATGCCCTTGCTCGGCGTGGCGTCGCCCGGAACTTCGCCCACGGTGTACTTCCGCGTTTTGATCTCCAACATGCCGAGGCTGAGGCGTAAGAACGACTCATGCAGCCATCCGTAATCCGTGCTCCCGATGTGTCGCCCCAGGGACTTCAGAAAGTGCGAGCGAACGACGGGCACTGGCGCACCAACAGGATGACGACGTGCCTCGTGAAGGGCTTGCATCCAGACATCGGAGTCGGGCTCATCGAGCTGCACGCCCCAGTACCGCAGTTGCACATCTGATCGGCTGGTGAGCACCTTTCCCTCGTGGGTGGCTCTGCGGCCTCGGGCCACTTGGGCAAAGAGGCTGGACCTCGCAAGGTGGTTTGGAATCGCGCGATCCAGGTCATGCCACCAGGGTAGCTGGACGACTGCTTCTTTGGTCGCACTCGGCGTCGCCGAGGCCGCGGCAGACCGCTCAAGGAAGCGCTGGCGTAGCCGGCTGAGAGCCTGATCCAAGCGGTGTTGCTGTGATTGCGGGCTGCATTGGGTGTTGGAGGAAAGCGCTGCCATGGTTCAGCGCCTTCCCGCCGAGTTAACCCAGCGCTGCCGGGCAAGTTGTTCGGCTTTGGTCGGGCGGCCGCGAGGGCGGCGTGGCGGGGGTGGCTCCGCAGGGCGAGTGGATTCGATCCAAGCGAGTACATCGCGCTCATACCAGCACAGGCGCCTTGAGCCCGGCATCTTGAAAGGCCGGGGGATCAAGTTCCGGTCCTTGTACTTTTCGCAGGTCGCGAAGGTCCGAATGGTGGTGCAGCTCTTGCCGATCAGCAGCGAGAGCTGCTCAATGAAGATGATTCGGACGGGGGGAGGGGTGTCAGCGAGAAAAACGTTGACAAGCTGTTGCCCGGAGAGTGCCTCCGGCAGGACAGGGGTGGCCATAACGCATCCATGATTGCGGAGAGCGACAGGGAAGACCTGTTGCTCTGGCAGCGATCGTCTTTAGATGCGTGCAATGGCGTCTCAAGAGCCTGGAACTACGGGGGCAGGGTATGACTCATCGACGCCCATTCCAGAATCTCTGCGCGTCCGAAGACGCTTTTCGATCATTCGCAGCACTGCTGCGTCTCGGCGGACAGCTCACGCCGAGAAGCCATGCTTTGAGGTTTCACGCTATCGCTCTTTCGTGTGAGAGTACCGGCTGACTCATTCCCCATCTTTCGCCGGGTGAGGGTCACTACTCCACATCACCACGTCAGCCACACGACTTGATCGTCAATGGCTCTTAGCGTAGAGCAGTTCAAACATGCCGTCAACGACTGAGCGCCTACGCCCTGGCTCGCTGGGCCATTCTTGGGCCATTGACCCCCAAAATTTACTCTGAGTCGGCATTCATGACGATCCAAAACAAAAAAGCCCAAGTGATTGATTCACTTGGGCTTTTTGTATGAATGCCTGGTCGGGGTGAGAGGATTCGAACCTCCGGCCTCTACGTCCCGAACGTAGCGCTCTACCAGGCTAAGCTACACCCCGTCGATTCCGAGCCGCTCAAGAGCGGCGGGCCAATAGTGATTTGGCCAATCCTAACAAATTTGTGACATGGGAATTGGGAGGCAAGGCAGAAAGAACCTGCATGGCACGCTCTGCCTCTGCATGGGCCGCTGCCCTGGCCACGTCCAAGGCACCCGTGGTGCGCACGATGTCGATCACTGCACCGAGTTGTTCTGTCGAGCCATTTTCAATGGCAGTTCGTACGATTTGCGCCTGCTCTGGGGTGCCACGCTGCATGGCTGCGATCAGGGGCAAGGTCGACTTGCCTTCGCGGAGGTCATCGCCGAGGTTCTTACCCAGTTCGGCCTGTGCACCGTCGTAGTCCAGTACATCGTCGATGATCTGAAAAGCCGTTCCCAGTGCCTGACCGTACATGGCGCAGGCATGTTCCACCGCTGGTGCGCTGTTGGCCAGCACGGCGCCCAGGCGGGCGCTGGCTTCAAACAGCTTAGCGGTTTTGGATCGGATCACGCGCAGGTAGCCAGCTTCGTCTTGCGAGGCGTCGTGCATCGACACCAGTTGGAGCACCTCTCCCTCGGCAATCACGTTCGTGGCCTCTGACAAGATTTCCAGCACCCGCAGGTTGCCGGTGTCCACCATCATTTGGAAGGAACGGGTGTGCAGGAAATCTCCCACCAGCACGCTGGCGGCATTGCCAAAAGTTTCGTTCGCAGTGGGGCGGCCCCGTCGCAGGGTTGAGTCGTCCACCACGTCATCGTGCAGCAGTGTGGCGGTGTGGATCAACTCGACCACGGCCGCCAGCGCATGGCGGTGTGGCCCGGTGTAGCCCAGGGCGCCACAAACCATCAGCAGCAGCGCGGGGCGCAGGCGCTTTCCGCCGGCAGAGATGATGTAGCGGGAAATGTCGGCGATCAGCGGAACGCTGGAGGTCAAGCGCTGTTCGATGATGCGGTCCACTTCCTGCATGTCGTCGGCAATCAAGGCCAACAGGGAGTGGGCGCTGGGGGGGGGGCTTACAGTGGTCAAGGTGAAATCGGGATGGTTATCAACAGAAATTATAAAAATTCCCGGCCAGAACGGTGTTGAGGGTGGCGTGGGGGCACCACAGGTCAGAGCAGGCAGGGTCTGGCACCTCAGCGCTGGCAGTGGAACATGGCCTCTCCTTGGCGAATGGCGCGTGCGGGTGTCCATGTGGGGTTGAAACCTCCGTGGCTTGCAGGACGCAGCAGCACCACGGTCGAGCCCAGCAGGAAACGTCCCATTTCTGCGCCCTGTGCCAAGACAATCTCTTGGTCGCGGTAGCGCCAGTGGCAGACTCGGCCAGGCCGTGGCGGATTCACTTGGCCATGCCATGTGGTGGCCATGCTGCCCACGATGGTGGCGCCCACCAGCACCAGGGCAAACGGTCCTTGTGCACTGTCAAACAGACACACGACCCGCTCGTTGCGGGCGAAGAGACCGGGCACATGCCGGGCGGTGAGCGGATTGACCGAAAACAGCTCCCCAGGCACATACACCATGTCCGTCAGTCGGCCCGCGCAGGGCATGTGGATGCGGTGGTAGTCGCGCGGGCTCAGGTACAGCGTGGCGAAATGCCCGCCTTCGTAGGGCGCTGCCAGCGCAGGGTCGCCTCCCAGCAAAGCCGTGGTGGAGTACTGGTGGCCTTTGGCCTGAAAGATCTGGTTCTTTTCTATGAGTCCCAACTGACTGACCGTTCCATCCACCGGACAGACCCAGTCTGCCTGCGCCAGGGGACGCCGGCCAGGCTTGAGCGGACGGGTGAAGAATTCGTTGAAGCTGGGATACCGCGCTGGGTCGGGTTCAGCCGCTTCCGCCATGTCGACCCCGTAGCGTGCGATGAAACGGCGGATCGCCCAGGTGGTCAGGGCGCCCAGCCGGGCGGAGGCCAGGCGGCCTGCCAAAGCCGTCAATGCCTGCTTGGGCAAAAGGTACTGGGCCACGACGGGCAGGGGCAAAGACACGCGCGTTCCTTGAAAAGCGCTGCATTCTATCGACCTTACTGCGCCCCGCTGGGGGAACTGCAGGCCCCGGACCGTCGCATGCGCCCGACGAAAATTGACCTGGGGCAAGAAACTGCGCGAATTTTTCGTTGATCCGAAGAACGCCCCATTACATTTCCCTGTGGCGCAGGCGTTTGCAGGCTGGCGCTATCCCGGTACCTTGCAGGGGCCGCCACCAAGGGCCCGGGGTTTCTAGAATCACGGCCTTTGGGCTATGGGCGGTCCCAAAGCGAAGCGGTGCGACCGCGTTTGCGCAGCAGGTGTCCCGGGGACGACCGGTAGATTGCTGCGTGATCCGGCAGTGCGCTGGCGCTGAAGTCAAGCAACGGTAAAGGATATTTGTCATGCGCAGCAACCTGCCAGTCACTCAGCATGAGTTTGCGTTCCCGGAGGGTGAAACCCTGGTGTCCGTCACGGACCTCAAAGGGCGAATCACCTATTGCAACCCGGCGTTCATTCATGTCAGTGGCTACTCCCGCGAGGAACTGCTGGGCCAGCCGCACAACCTGGTGCGCCACCCGGACATGCCGGAAGAGGCTTTCCGCGACATGTGGGCGACCATCGACTCGGGCCTGCCCTGGACCGGCCTGGTCAAGAACCGCCGCAAAAACGGAGACCACTACTGGGTGCGTGCCAATGCCACCCCCATGATGGACGGCACCCAGATCACGGGCTACCTGTCCGTGCGGACTGCGCCAAGCCGGGACGAAGTGCAGGCTGCCGAGCGTCTCTATGCCTCGATGCAGCAGGAGGCGCAGCGGGGCCGCCTGGTCCACGTCCTGCGCAGCGGTGCCGTCGTGCGCAATGACCTTATTGGCCGTGTGCAGCGCGTGTTCGCACTCTCGACCCCCGTGCGTTTGTGGCTTGTTCAGTTGCTGGCAGTGGCGATCACAGCGGTCGTGGCCTTGTCAGGTGCGGGATGGCTGGTGTCGGCCATCGTCGGCCTCCTGATGGCTGCAGTCTCGGGCTTTGTGACCAGCCTGCTCACCATCAAGCCTTTGAAGGGCCTGGTCGCCGATGCGAACAGCCTGGCTTCGGGGGACCTCTCGCATACTGTGACCACTGGTGCCAGCGGTTCAATTGGACAGCTGCAGCAAGCCTTGAATCAGCTGTCCGTCAACTTGCGCACTGTGGTGCACGACGTCCGTGAAGAGGTCCAGAACCTGGATGTGGCCGTGCGCGAGATTGCGGCGGGCAACCACGACCTGTCCGCCCGCACCGAGTCCCAGGCCAGCAGCTTGGAGGAGACAGCAGCCTCGATGGAGCAGATCAACGGCACCGTGCAAAACAGTGCGCTGTCTGCCAGCCAAGGGGCCCAGTTGGCCCATGAAACTTCGGCCATCACCCGCCGCAGCAACGAGGCTGTCCAGGCTGTCGCCCAGACCATGGAAGGGATTGCCGATTCCTCCCGCCGCATTGAGGACATCATTCGCCTGATCGAAGGGGTGGCCTTCCAGACCAACATCCTGGCCTTGAATGCTGCTGTTGAGGCCGCCCGTGCTGGGGAGGCTGGCCGTGGCTTTGCCGTGGTGGCCTCTGAAGTGCGGGCCCTGGCCCAGCGTGCGGCCGAGGCGGCCAAGGAAATCAAACAGCTGATCGTCGAGTCCGGCGAGCGGGTGGAGACTGGCAAAAGCACTACCGAAGAGGCTCGCAACCGCATGAACGAGGTGCTCAGTTCTGTCACCAAGGTGGGCATGGTGCTGGACGAGCTCAGCTCCGCGGCTTCCGAGCAGAAAGTGGGCGTCTCCCAGATCAACGAGGCCGTCGCGCACATGGATTCCATCACCCAGCAAAACGCCGCCATGGTGGAAGAACTGGCCGCTGCAGCCCAGTCGCTGCATGGTCAAGTGCAGGGGGTGAGCAACTCCATGCGCCTGTTCCGCCTGGCCCGCGGGGAGACTTCCCTGTCCCAGGTCGATGCCGTGGCGCTGCGCCGCGAAAACCAGGCGGCCCTGGCCGCCGACTGACACGAGAGGGCCATGATGGGCCCGGCACAGGAAAGACAGGCCGGGGGCGCCAGCTTCCTGGCCTGTGGTTTTTCAGGGGCTGGGGGTGGGTGCCAGCCCTGGACGAAGGGTGTCCTCCTGTCCCTCGGGGCCCCAGCGGTCGAGCACCTGGGCAATGGCAGCGGCTTCTGTCGGTCGCACCATGCGGTCCACCTCCTGCCCGTTGCGCAAAAACACCAGCGTCGGCCAGAGCTTGATCCCGAAGCTGCGGCCCAGGCGTTGCCCGGGGCCGTCTTCGACTTTCAGGTGCTGTACGCCAGCCCGTGGACCCAGCGCGGCCTGCAGCGCCGGTTGGGCGGCACGGCAGTGTCCGCACCACGTGGTGCCGAATTCCAGCACCGTAAGGCCGGCCAGCTGCTCCACGTCTGTGCGGCTAGGGGCTTCGATGGAAGCCAGGTGGGTGGCGGTGTAAGGCATCGCATGTCTCCTGCAAGTCGGGGTAGAAAACTATCATTTTGATAGCTAGTACCGCTCGATTTTATTGGTCTAGGACCTGTTTTTGCTTTGGAATTTCAAGAGCCGTCCCTGCGGCGTTGCCGCAGGCGCCGTCCGCTATGGCTTGCAAGCCTGTTGCAAGCGGGCACGGCCTAGAATCGGGGACACCCTTGCGGTGCAGCGTGGCCGACGGTCGGCCACCT
>CAYZPX010000025.1:0-19570 GCA_964480105.1 uncultured Burkholderiaceae bacterium
CCTGCGCCTGCGCTGGGTGCGCAGCCCGGCGGAGCTGGACGGGGCCGACTGGGTCGTGCTGCCCGGCTCCAAAGCCACGGCGGCCGACCTGGCCTGGCTGCGGACACAGGGCTTGGATGGTGCGATTGCCGCGCACGCCGCGCGCGGTGGCCGGGTCCTGGGCGTGTGCGGCGGCCTGCAGATGCTGGGCGAGGCGCTGATCGACCCGCATGGCGTCGATGGCAATGCGCCGGGCCTGGGCCTGCTGCCGCTGGTGACGGTGTTCGAAGCGGCCAAGACCGTGCGGCTGACGCAGGCCCGCTTTGGCGAACTGTCTGGCGCCTGGTCCGCGCTGTCGGGTGTGGAGGTGCAGGGCTACGAAATCCACCATGGCCAGACTGCCCAGCACCCCGCCATGGCGCAGGCGGGCGATCTGGCCCGCGAAGTGCTGCCCGGCCTGGCCTGGCAGAACGCCGCGGGCAATGTGCTGGGCCTGTACCTGCACGGCCTGTTCGAGGACCCCGCCGTGCTGCAGGCCTTGTTCGGCACCCAGGTCCGCACGCTGGACGCCGTGTTTGACGGCTTGGCCGACGGCATCGACCGCTGGTTTGCTCCAGGCAGTCTGCCCATCCTCCCCCGCACGGTTTAAGGTCTTTTTGGCCTCCAGGCTAATGGATTCCAGCGGTACGTGCTCTCTTTTTTGATGTGTTGAAGCCCTTTTTCTGCCATGAATGCCCTGTTTGAAATCCCCGCCATTGCCGACCTGCACGACGCTGCGCTGACCCAGCGCCTGCAAACCGCCATCGACCAGAAAACCAAGCCCCTGGGCGCCCTGGGCCAGCTGGAAACCCTGGCGCTGCGCCTGGGCCAGATTCTGGGCACCGAGACGCCCCGGCTCGATGCCCCGCAAATGGTGGTGTTTGCGGGCGACCACGGCCTGGCGGCCAAGGGTGTGTCGGCCTACCCCAGCGACGTGACCTGGCAGATGGTGCAGAACTTCCTGGCCGGCGGTGCGGCGGTGAGCGTGCTGGCCCGCCAGCATGGCCTGGCGCTCAGCGTGGTGGACTGCGGCGTGGCGCACGACTTTGCGCCCCAGCCGGCGGTGGCGGGCCAGCCGCAGCTGATCCTGAAAAAGGTCGCCCCGGGCACCGCCGATGCCTCGGTGGGCCCGGCGATGACGGCGGCGCAATGTGCCCAGGCCCTGGCCAACGGGGCCGCGGTGGTGCGTAGCCTGCCGGGCAATGCGCTGCTGCTGGGCGAGATGGGCATTGGCAACACTTCGGTCGCCTCGTTGCTGCTGGCGCGTCTGTGCGGTGTGCCGCTGGCGCAAGGGACAGGCGCTGGTACCGGGCTGGACGCGGTGGGCGTGGAGCGCAAACGTGCGGTGCTGGAGCAAGCCCTGGCCGCCAACGCCCAGGCCACCGCACCGCTGGACGCGCTGGCCGCCTTGGGCGGGTTTGAAGTCGCCACGATGACCGGCGCCGTGTTGCAGGCCGCCGCCGAGCGCCGGGTGATCGTGGTCGATGGCTTCATCACCACGGCCGCGGTGCTGGTGGCCAGCCGCCTGGCGCCCGCCGTATTGCAGCGCTGCGTGTTCTCGCATTGCTCGGGCGAGCCCGGCCATGCGCTGATGCTGCAGGCCTTGGGCGCGCAGCCACTCTTGAACCTGGGCCTGCGCCTAGGCGAGGGCTCGGGCGCGGCGCTGGCCTGGCCGCTGCTGGCCTCGGCCTGCGCGATCCTGGCGGAGATGGCCAGCTTTGCCTCGGCCGGGGTGGACGGAAAAGCCGACTGAAACAGGGGCCGACCAGGCCCACGGCTACACTTCCTGGCCTTGAAGAAAGTGTGTTTTGTGAAGAAATCCGCCCCTTTGCGCGCCACCCTGGCGCTGTTGGCTGCCCTGGCCGCTGGTTCGGTCATGGCGGCTGCGCCACCCGTGTTTGTGCTCAATTCGCTGGATGCCAGCGTCAGCGTCATCGACCCCGAGACCTGGACCGAAACCAGTCGGCTGCCCACGGGCAAGGAGCCGCACCACCTCTACCTGACGCCCGATGAAAAATCGCTGATCGTCGCCAACGCGCTGGGCGACACGCTCACTTTCCTGGACCCGCGCACCGCCCAGGTCCAGCGCACGGTGCGGGACATTGTCGATCCCTACCACCTGCGGTTTTCGCCGGACATGAAGTGGTTCATCACCGCGGCCAACCGCCTGAACCACATCGATTTCTACCGCTGGGACGGCAAAGATCCCATCCTGGTCAAGCGCGTCGCCACCGGCAAAACCCCCAGTCACCTGTGGATCGACACCCGCAGCACCGTGGTCTATTCGACCATGCAGGACAGCAACGAGCTGGTGGCCATCGACCTCGCCACCCAGGCGATCAAGTGGCGCATCCCCACGGGCGAGATGCCTGCCGACATCTACGGCAGTCCCGACGACAAATGGCTGTTTGTCGGTCTGACCGGCAGCGACAGCGTGGAGGTGTTTGACGTCTCCGGCCCGCAGCCGCGCAGCGTCAAGCGCATCAAGACCGGCAAGGGCGCCCACGCCTTCCGCGGCGCGGGCGATGGCAAGCATTTCTATGTGAGCAACCGCGTGGCCAACACCATCAACAAGATCGACATCGCCAGCCAGGCGGTGGTCGCAACCTACCCGGTGCCGGGTGGGCCGGACTGCATGGAAGTCTCCAAGGACGGCCGCTACATCTACGTGAGCTCGCGCTGGTCGCGCAAGCTCTCGGTGGTGGACACGGTGGCGCAGAAAGTGGTCAAGCAGGTCAATGTCGGCAAGTCCCCCCATGGCGTCTGGACGCTGCAACACGCACCGCGCTGAGATGCGGTGCCGCTGGATCACTGCGTTACGGGGCGTGGTCGGCGCTTCTCTTTTGATAGCTAGTACCGCTGGTATTTCCTGGGCTCAAGGCCAAAAAGACTGTCAAAAACCCCTGTACCTGACCTTTGACACCGGCCACATGGCCATCGCGCCGCTGGTGGCCGAGGTGCTGCAGCGCCAGCAGGTCAAGGTGACCTTTTTTGCTGCCAACGAGCGCACCCAGGTCGGCGACGGCAGCCTGGGCGAACACTGGGCGCCTTGGTGGCGGGCCCGCGCGACTGAAGGCCATGCCTTTGCCTCCCACACCTGGGACCACGCCTACTGGCGCGCCGACCTGGGCACGCCGCAGGCGCCGGCATTTCGCATCCGCGCATCCGCCGGACCGCAGCAGGGCCAGGACCGGGTGATGGACGCCCCCGCGTATTGCGCCGAAATCCGCCGCGCCGCCGACCGCCTGCAGGCACTGACCGGCCAGGCGCCGCTGCCTTTGTACCGGGCGCCGGGCGGTAAGACCTCGCCGCAACTGCTGGCGGTGGCCGAGGGCTGCGGCTACCGGCATGTGGGCTGGTCGCCGGCGGGCTTTCTGGGCGACGAACTGCCCAGCGAGCGCCATCCCAACGACGCGCTCCTGCGCAAGGCGCTGCGTGACATCCGCAGCGGCGACATCCTGCTGGCCCACCTGGGCATCTGGTCGCGCAAGGACCCCTGGGCCCCTGCGGTGTTGGAGCCGCTGATCGTGGGCCTGAAGGAAAAAGGCTTTTGCTTTCGCACGCTGCGAGAGCATCCGGTGTACGGCGCGTGGCAGGGGGCGACCCAAGGGAGGAGGGGCGGATGATCGCGGGCTTGGAACAAGGCTTTGACACCGCGCAGCAATGGCTGTTCGAGGCGGTGTTTCAGCCGGTAATGTTTGCGGCCGGCCTGGGCAATCTGCTGGAAGACGGCTACGCCGCCGCCGGCTGGTTCCTGGTCGGGTTGCTGCAGCTGCTGGTGCTGGTGGCGGTGATTGGCCCGCTGCAGCGCTGGCGTCCGGTGGAGCCCGTCACCGACCTGGCGGCCATCCGCAGCGACATGTTCTACACCGTGGTCCACCGCCTGGGGCTGTTCCGGCTGGCCCTGTTTTTCACGCTGGGGCCGCTGTTTGATGCAGGGTTTGGCGCCCTGAGCGTGGCGGGGGTGTCCACCTTCCAGCTCGACGGCCTCTGGCCGGGTGTGACGGACCTGCCCTGGGTCAGCCTGCTGCTGTATTTGCTGGTGTTCGATTTTGCGGACTACGCCATCCACCGGGGCCAGCACCGTTTCGAGTGGTGGTGGCGCCTGCATGCGCTGCACCATTCGCAGCGCCAGATGACCATGTGGTCTGACCACCGCAACCACCTGCTCGACGATGTGTTGCGCGACGTGATTTTGGTGGTGCTGGCGCGCTTCATTGGCGTGGCGCCCGCGCAGTTCGTGGCCATCGTGGCGATTGCCCAGCTCAGTGAGAGTTTTCACCACGCCAACCTGCGGTTGTGGTTTGGTGCGGTGGGGGAGCGCCTGTGGATCAGCCCGCGCTTTCACCGCCGCCACCACAGCATCGGCATTGGCCACGAGACCGAAGCGCTGGGCGGGCGCAAGGTGCTGGGCGGCTGCAACTTTGGCGTGCTGCTGCCCTGGTGGGACATGCTGTTTGGCACCGCCGATTTCGCGCAGCGCTACGACCCCACCGGCATCCGCGACCAGGTTGAGCCCGGGCCCGATGGCCGCGTGCGCGACTACGGTCGGGGTGTGATCGCGCAGCAATGGCGTGGGGTCTTGCGCCTGCTGGGACGCGCCTGACGGGCCCTCGCTGGGCGCGCAGCGCTCGCGGTATGCTTGCGGCCCTATGGCTTCCCTGTTTGCCTCTTTCTGGCGCGCGGTCTTTGATTGCTTGCACCCGCGGGTGATCGCGCTGTCCATGCTACCCCTGCTGTTCATGGGCGGGCTGGCCTGGGCGCTGGCGCATTTTTATTGGACCGACGCGGTCCAGGCCGTGCAGACGGTACTCACCAGCCTGCCGCTCTTGTCCACCCTTTGGACCTGGTTGCAGAACCAGGGGTTGGGCGATCTGCCCACCGTGCTGGCTCCTTTGCTGGTGGTACTGCTGGCCACCCCCTTGCTGGCCATGGTCTCTCTGCTGGTCGTCGCGCTGTTGATGACGCCTGCACTGGTAGCGCTGGTCGCGCAGCGGCGTTTTCCCGCGCTGGAGCGCCAGCAGGGCGGCTCGTTTTTTGCCAGCCTGGGCTGGTCGCTGCTGTCCGCCATCCTGGCGCTGGTGGCTCTGGTGATCTCGATGCCGCTGTGGCTGGTGCCGCCATTGGTGCTGGTGCTGCCCCCGCTGATCGGCGGCTGGTTCAGCTACCGGGTGATGGCCTTTGATGCCCTGGCCGAGCACGCCAGCCCCGAGGAGCGCACCGAGATCTTCCGCCGCCACCGTGCGTCCCTGCTGGCCATGGGTGTGCTGACGGGCTTTTTGGGCTCGGCGCCGGCGCTCTTGTGGGCTTCCGGGATCGTGTTTGCCACCGCCTTCATCGTGCTGGTGCCTTTGGCCATCTGGCTGTATGCGCTGGTGTTTGCGTTTTCCTCGCTGTGGTTTGCCCATTACTGCCTGCAGGCGCTACAGACCTTGCGCGCTGAAACCGTGGCCCCACCGCCCCCGCAAACCGGCCCTGGCAGTGGCACGGGCAGCCGCGAGATCGTCGATGTCGCCGCCGTGGTCCTGCCCGAATCCGGCCGGCCTGCCTTGCCCAAGTCCTGAAATCTCTCCTGCTTTCCCGCATTTTTTGGAATCCGACACCATGTCTGTAACCCCGACCTTTGGCCTGATCATCGTGGGCGATGAAATCCTGTCCGGCAAGCGTGCCGACAAGCACCTGAGCAAAACCATCGAACAGCTGGGCGAGCGGGGCCTGAGC
Organism: uncultured Burkholderiaceae bacterium; assembly: GCA_964480105.1. Classification (GTDB taxonomy): domain Bacteria; phylum Pseudomonadota; class Gammaproteobacteria; order Burkholderiales; family Burkholderiaceae_C; genus CAYZPX01. Next base: position 5,740 of record CAYZPX010000025.1, read on the forward strand.
CTGGCGTATGCCGACTACGTGGGCGACGACCCTGAGCGCATCACCGCCACGCTGCGGCGGGCCTTTGCCTCGGGCGATGTGGTGTTTTCGTGCGGCGGCATCGGCGCCACACCGGACGACCACACCCGCCAGTGTGCCGCCCGGGCGCTGGGCCGCGAGCTGCTGCTGCACCCCCAAGCGGCCGACCTGATCCGCGAACGCATCCAGGACACCGCCCGCGAGCAGGGCCTCCCCTACGAGCCCGAGCGCCCCGACAACCTGCACCGCCTGAACATGGGCGTGTTCCCGGCCGGCGCGCGCATCATCCCCAACCCTTACAACAAGATTCCCGGTTTCAGCTGCGACAGCCCGGTGGCGGGCGGGGCGGTGCACTTTCTGCCCGGCTTTCCGGTCATGGCCTGGCCGATGATGGCCTGGGTGCTGGACCAGCAGTACGCGCATTGCTTTAACCGCGCGCCGCAGACCGAGCAATCCGTCGTGGTCTATGGCGCCATCGAGGCCACGCTGACCCCGCTGATGCAGCAACTCGAAGCCCGGCACCCGCGCATCCGCGTGTTCAGCCTGCCCAGCGTGGACCACCCCGAGCACGGCCGCCACATTGAGCTGGGCGTCAAGGGCCCGGCCGACGCGGTCCCCGCCGCCTGGACCGACTTGCTGGCGGGCTTGCACCAATTTGGCGCTAACTTGGGCCCTGAATTGGTGCGCCAGCGCTGATGGGGCAGCAGGATGTCCAGAGTGCACCGCCATGGTGCGATTGGCCATCCGCCCACCACGGTGCGTGCCACTTGTACAGGGGAAAAAGCCCAGCTGGCACGCAATCTGCTTATGCTTTTGCATTCTGTTTTTTAAACCTGCCTTTCCAGGAGATTCCCGATGGCCAAGACCGTTGCTGATGTGATGAACATGGTGAGTGAGAACGAAGTCAAGTTTGTGGACTTCCGCTTCACCGACACCCGTGGCAAGTGGCAGCACATCACCGTGCCTATCTCGCAGTTCGACGAAGAGAAGTTTGAAGAAGGCCAGGCCTTCGACGGTTCCTCGATCGCGGGCTGGAAGGGCATTGAAGCCTCCGACATGCTCTTGATGCCCGATGCCAAGAGCGCCTTCATGGACCCCTTCATCGAAGAGCCCACCCTGGTGCTGGTCTGCGACGTGATCGAGCCCACCGACGGCAAGGCCTACGAGCGCGATCCCCGCTCGATTGCCAAGCGCGCCGAAACCTACCTCAAGGCCACCGGCCTGGGCGACACCGCCTTCTTCGGCCCCGAGCCCGAGTTCTTCCTGTTCGACGAAGTGCGCTGGAGCAATGAGCCCGGCCACAGCTTCTATCAGATCGAAGAATACGAAGCCCCCTGGAACACCGGCGCCAAGATCGAAGGCGGCAACCGCGGCCACCGTCCCCGCACCAAGGGCGGCTACTTCCCCGTCGCGCCCGTGGACAGCACCCAGGACATGCGCAATGAAATGTGCGAAATCCTCGAAGCCGTGGGCATTCCGGTCGAAGTGCACCACCACGAAGTGGCCGGCGCCGGCCAGTGTGAAATCGGTACCCAGTTCAGCACCCTGGTCGAGCGCGCCGACTGGACCCTGCTGCAAAAGTACGTAATCCAGAACGTGGCCAACGCCTACGGCAAGACCGCCACCTTCATGCCCAAGCCCTACCACGGCGACAACGGCTCCGGCATGCACGTGCACCAGTCCATCTGGAAGGACGGCAAGAACCTGTTTGCGGGCAGCGGCTACGCCGGCCTGTCTGACACCGCCCTGTACTACATCGGCGGCATCATCAAGCACGCCCGTGCGCTGAACGCCATCACCAACCCCGGCACCAACAGCTACAAGCGCCTGGTGCCCCACTTCGAAGCCCCGGTGAAGCTGGCCTACTCGGCCAAGAACCGCTCGGCCTCGATCCGCATTCCGAACGTGGCGTCCGACAAGGCCCGCCGCGTGGAAGCCCGCTTCCCCGATCCGCTGATGAACCCCTACCTGGGCTTTGCCGCGCTGCTGATGGCGGGCCTTGATGGCATCGAGAACAAGATCCACCCCGGCGAAGCCGCGACCAAGGACCTCTACCACCTGCCCCCCGAAGAGGACAAGCTGGTGCCCACCGTGTGCCACAGCCTGGACCAGGCCCTGGAAGCGCTGGACAAAGACCGTGCCTTCCTGACCAAGGGCGGCGTGTTCACCGATTCCTGGATCGACGCCTACATCGAGCTGAAGATGACCGAAGTGACCCGCGCCCGCGTGGAAGTCTCGCCGGTCGAGTACGACATGTACTACTCCCTGTAAGGACCCGGCCCGCGCCGGTTTCCTCCTGGAAGGCGGCGCAGGCCGCCTTTTTGTTTTTTGTTTGCGGGATACTTCGGCACCTTCTGGCATCTCTGTGCGAGGACACTGCATGAACCACCGCTTTTTGACTTTGGCTGCCCTGCTGGCCCTGGCCTCCACGGCCACCGCCCAGGACCGCATCTACCGTTGTGGCAACGAATACACCAATAACGCCAGCGTGGCCAAGGACCGCAACTGCAAGCTGATCGAGGGCGGCAACGTCACCGTCGTCGAGGGCTTCAAGGCCAAGACCGCTCCAGGCGCCGCGCCGGCGGCCAGCGCTCCTGCCAATGCCCCCCGGGTGGACAGCGCGGACCAGCGCGCCCGCGACAACGACGCCCGCGCCATCCTGGAAGCCGAGCTGCGCAAGGCCGAAACCCGCCATGCCGATCTGCTGCGCGAATACAACGGTGGCAACCCTGAGCGCACCGCCCTGGAACTGCGCAACGTACAGGTCTACCAGGAACGCATCGCAGCCCTCAAGGCCAGCATTGCCCGCAGCGAAAGCGACATCGCCGGCATCCGCCGCGAACTGGGCCGCCTGGCCCCCGCTGGCGGCCGCTGATTGCTGGAGGGCCCATGCACGCTGCGCCGGAACCCCAAGATCCTGCGCGCTTTCATGCCCTGGACCAGCTCTCCACGCTGGTCGCGGTGCTGGACCCCCAAGGCCGCCTGCAATTTGCCAATGCGGCGCTGGAGCACAGCCTGGGCCTGTCGCGCCGCAGCTTGCTGCAGGCCGATTTCAGCAGCTTTTTTACCGACCCGCGTCTGCTGCAAAAGGCCCTGTACAGTGCTACCGATCCCAGCTTTATCGCCCTGCGCTTTGAGGCCCAATTGCTGCGCCGCAGCCACCCCGACCCCATGCCGGTGCATGCCAATGTGGGCGCGGGCGAGCGCCCTGGCGAGGTCCTGGTCGAGCTGTGGCCGCTGGAGCTGCATGCCCGCCAGGACCGCGAAGAGCGCCTGCGCGAGCAGGGCCAGGCCAACAAGGAGCTGGTGCGCAACCTGGCGCACGAGATCAAGAACCCGCTGGGGGGCCTTCGGGGCGCGGCGCAGCTGCTGGAGATGGAGCTGCCCTCGCCTGAGCTGCACGAGTACACCCAGGTCATCATCCGCGAGGCCGACCGGCTGCAAAGCCTGGTGGACCGCTTGCTGCTCCCCCACCGCCACCCGCACCAGGTGGGCGATGTCAACATCCACGAGGTCTGCGAGCGCGTGCGCAGCCTGGTGCTGCATGAGCACCCTCGCGGCCTCACGGTGGTGCGGGATTACGACACCTCCCTGCCGGAATTTCGCGGTGACCCTTCGGAGCTGATCCAGGCGGTGCTGAACGTGGTGCAAAACGCCGCACAGGCGCTGGCCGGACAGATTGCCACGGGCGATGCCCGCATCACCTTGCGCACCCGCGCGGCGCGCCAGCTGACGTTTGGGGGCCAGCGCCACCGCCTGGCATTGGAATTGCATGTGGTGGACAACGGGCCGGGCATCCCCGAGGCCATCAAGGAGCGGATCTTCTATCCCTTGGTGTCAGGGCGGGACGGCGGATCGGGACTGGGGCTGACCTTGGCGCAGACCTTCATCCAGCGGCACGACGGCAGCATTGACTGCGACAGCGTGCCGGGGAGGACCGATTTCCGCATCTTGATTCCCCTGCCTTGAGCCCTGAATCTGTCAAACCTGCAAGGAAGGACCGCAAGTGACCAAGCCCATCTGGATCGTGGACGACGACCCTTCCATCCGCTTCGTGCTGGAAAAGGCCCTGGCCCGCGAACAGCTGCCCACCCGCAGCTTCACCCACCCCAAAGAGGTGCTGGAGGCCCTGGGCGATCTGGACCCCACCGACCCGGACCGCCAGCCTCCCCGCGTGCTGGTCAGCGACATCCGCATGCCCGGTGGTTCGGGCCTGGAGTTGCTGGAGAACGTCCACGCCCGCCAACCCGGTCTGCCCGTGATCATCATGACGGCCTACTCGGACCTGGACAGCGCCGTTTCTGCCTTCCAGCGCGGCGCGTTTGAATACCTGCCCAAGCCGTTCGATCTGCCCAAGGCGGTGGCGCTGATCCGCCGCGCGGTCGAAGAAAGCGAGCGCGAGGCGGTGGTCGAGGAGCGCCCCGACCAGGCCCCCGAAATGCTGGGCCAGGCCCCTGCCATGCAGGACGTGTTCCGGGCGATTGGCCGCCTGAGCCAGAGCCAGGTCACGGTGCTGATCACCGGCGAATCCGGCTCGGGCAAGGAGTTGGTCGCCCGGGCGCTGCACAAGCATTCGCCCTGCGCCAATGGACCGTTTGTGGCCATCAACACCGCCGCGATCCCCAAGGACTTGCTGGAGTCCGAGCTGTTCGGCCACGAGCGCGGCGCCTTCACCGGCGCGCAAACCCAGCGCCGGGGGCGCTTCGAGCAGGCCGAGGGCGGCACGCTGTTCCTCGACGAAATTGGCGACATGCCGTTTGACCTCCAGACCCGGCTGCTGCGCGTGCTGTCCGACGGGCAGTTCTACCGCGTGGGCGGGCACAGCGCCGTCAAGGCCCATGTGCGCGTGATTGCCGCCACCCACCAGGACCTGGAGCAGCGCGTGAAGGAGGGGGGCTTCCGGGAAGACCTGTTCCACCGCCTCAACGTCATCCGCCTGCGCCTGCCCTCGCTGCGCGAGCGCCTGGAGGACGTGCCGATGCTGACCCGGCACTTCCTGCAGCGCAGCGCCAAACAGCTGGGCGTGGAGCCCAAGCGCATTTCCGAGGCAGCGCTGGCCCGGCTAGGGCAATTTGCGTTTCCGGGCAACGTCCGCCAATTGGAAAACCTCTGCCACTGGCTGACGGTGATGGCCCCGGCCCAGGTGATTTCGGTGCAGGACCTGCCACCCGAGGTGTTGCAGTCCCCGCCGTATCGGCCCGCAGTGGTGTCGGAGCCGGTCCTCGCTGCGTCACCGGTCCCGGTCGCCGAGGAGCTCGCCCCCATCGGAGAGGCCTTGCCGGCGGTGCCTTCCGTGGCAGCCCTGCCGGTCGGGGACCCCGACGCCACCGGCACGACTGAAGGGGTCCCACCGGTCTGGGAGCGCGCCTTGCTCCAGGAGATCCAGGCCCTGCTGGCCCAGGGCCACCACGATGTCTGGGACGTGCTGACCCGCCGATTCGAGGCCTGCCTGATCCGCACCACCCTGGCCAGCACCCATGGCCGCCGCATCGAGGCCGCCCAGCGCCTGGGGATCGGTCGGAACACCATCACCCGCAAGATCCAGGAGCTGGGACTGGACAAACTGCCCGGCTTTTGAAAGCTTGGGCAGTGCTGTTTTGCTCCTGAAAAGAGAGCTGCTTGCGCTGGTATCCATTGGCCCGGAGGCCAATTTAGCCCTCAATCCGCCAGCGTGGCGATCACCGGCGCGTGGTCGCTGGGTTTGGGCCATTTGCGCGGGGCACGGTCGACCTGGCAGGCCGTCACCCGCGCGCGCAGCGCCTCGCTGACGAGGATGTGGTCGATGCGCAGGCCCCGGTTTTTCTGAAAGCCCAGCATCCGGTAGTCCCACCACGAGAAGCTCTTGGGCGCTTGCTCGAACAGGCGGAAGGCATCGTGCAGGCCCAGGTCCAGCAGCGACAGAAAATGCGCGCGCTCTTCCGGCGTGTGGTGGATGGTGTCCCGCAGGCCCTCGGGGTCGTAGGAGTCGCGGTCCTCGGGTGCCACGTTGAAGTCGCCCAGCAGGGCCAGTTGCGGGTGCTGCGCCAGTTCGGCGCGCGTCCAGTCCAGCAAGGCTTGGAGCCAGCGCAGCTTGTAGGTGAACTTGTCCGAACCGGGCTCCTGCCCGTTCACAAAATAAGCATTGAGCACACGCAGCGGGCCGTAGGGCGTGTCCACCGTGGCGGCAATCACCCGGGCCTGTTCGTCGTCAAACCCGGGGATGTTCTTGACCACGTCCCGCAGCGGGTGGCGGCTCAGGATGGCGACACCGTTGTAGGTCTTTTGCCCAAACACCGCGCATTCGTAGCCTGCGGCTTGCAGTTCCATGTGCGGAAACTTGTCGTCGGTGAGCTTGAGTTCCTGCAGGCACAGCAGGTCCACCGGGTTGGCGGCCAGCCAGTCCAGCACCTGGGGCAGGCGCACGGTGAGGGAGTTGACGTTCCATGTCGCGAGTTTCATCAAGGCATCTCTGGTGAAGGTGGTCAGCTCTGGGTGCCGGAGGGCCGCAGCTCAAAGCGCACAAAGCTGAACCCCAGGCCGTTGGCGCTGGTGTGGGCTTCGCGGGCTGTTTCCTGCCATTCGGAGCCCAGGGTGGGGGCGTGGGCATCGCCGTCGAAGGCTTGGTCGATCTCGGTCACTTCCACCCGATCGGCCAGCGGCAGGGCCTGGGCGTAGAGCTGGGCGCCGCCGATCACCCAGACGGTGGTGTCTGGCGGGCACAGGGCCATGGCGGCCTCCAGGCTGGACGCGCGCTCGGCGCCGGCTTCCTGCCAGTCGGGCTGGCGGGTGACGACGATGTTTTGGCGCCCGGGCAGGGGCCGAAAGCGTGGCGGCAGCGAGTCCCAGGTCTTGCGGCCCATGATGACCGGGCAGCCCTGGGTGAGTTGCTTGAAATGCGCCAGGTCTTCCGGCAGGTGCCAGGGCAGGGCGTTGTCTTTGCCAATCACGCCGTTGGCGGCGCGGGCATAAATCAGGTGCAGGGGCATGGTTCAGACCGCCACCGGCGCCTTGATGGCCGGATGGCATTGGTAGTCGCGCACCTCGAAGTCTTCCAGTTCGTACTCGAACAGGCTGGCCGGGCGGCGGGCAAGGTGCAGGGTGGGAAAGGGGTAGGCCTCGCGGCCCAGCTGGGTGCGGACCTGGTCGAAGTGGTTGGCGTAAATGTGGCAGTCGCCCCCCGTCCAGACGAAGTCGCCCACGTCCAGGTCGCACTGCTGGGCCACCATGTGGGTCAGCAGGGCGTAGCTGGCAATGTTGAACGGCACGCCCAAAAAGATGTCGGCGCTGCGCTGGTAGAGCTGGCAGCTCAGGCGGGGGCGCTCGCCCGGGGCCTGGGCGGGCGCCACGTAAAACTGGAACAGCGCGTGGCAGGGCATGAGCGCCATCTGGTCCAGCTCCGCCACGTTCCAGGCGCTGACCACCATGCGGCGCGAATCGGGGTTGCTGCACAGTGTCTCCAGCACCTGGCCGATCTGGTCGATGTGGCCGCCGTCCGGCGTGGGCCAGCTGCGCCACTGCACGCCATAGACCGGGCCCAGGTCGCCGTCTTCGCGCGCCCATTCGTCCCAGATGGTGCAGCCGCGTTCCTGCAGCCAGCGCACATTGCGGTCGCCGCGCAGGAACCACAGCAGCTCCAGGACGATGGACTTGAGGTGCACCTTCTTGGTGGTGACCAGCGGGAAGCCCTCGCGCAAATCAAAACGCAGCTGGTGCCCGAACACGCTGCGGGTGCCAGTGCCAGTGCGGTCCTCCTTGGCCACGCCATGCTCGAACACATGGCGCATCAGGTCTTCGTACGGGGTGCGAATGGGGCGGGTCATAGGGCGGATTCCCGTGCTGCAAGGAACCGGCGATTCTATGCGTCGGGCGGACCCTCCCCAAGGCATCTACTGCAGGGGATTTTCGTGGATCGAATCAATAGGCCTGAGTAAGGTCCAGGCCGGAACGCCCAATGCAGTGGCGATTTTTTCAATGTTGGACAGGGAGATATTCCAGCGTGCGCGTTCGACCGCTGAAACATAGGTTCTGTCCAACTCGCATTCCAGTGACAGTCGTTCCTGGGACCAGCCCTTCTCCACCCTTCTGAGCCGAATCCAGTAAGCCAAGATACCTCGCAGATCATCGCTGCTTGGTACATGGGATGGCGGAGACGGTCTGGCTGGCACCCTTGGAGGGTGTCAATTTGTTATATTTGCATCCACGGAGTTTGCATCACACAAGATCGTGTTTTTTCACAATGCAGCTCCTTCATCAACTTAAGAGAAGCGTAAAAATGCATGCAAAACAATGGATCTTCGTCTTGGCCTGTGGGGCACTCACTGCGTGCGGGGGCGGTGGTGGTGACAACAGCACAAGCACTGGGCAAGGTGGGGGTTCGGTGTCTTTCCGCGTAGGCGACTCGTTGACGTATGCCCGGACTTCTACTCCGGTGGCACCCTCGACCGGTACGGCATCAGCTTATCTGTATACGCGCTACGTATCCGATGTGAGCGCCGATGGCGGATTCCGAACCAACCTTCTTTATTCAAACGATTGGATTGCTGAGACGTATGACCAGTCGTCAGATTTACAGCAAACCAGTTGGACGAGCGGGAACACCAGTTGCACCAACTCCCCCAAGGTGGATGGTCCGGGGGCTGTACTCACTGTCGGGAAAACTTGGGATATCACCTACACCCGTACCTGCATCACATCGACCACATCAAATGCTACGACTTGGAATAAAAAAGGCGTGGTTGTGGGTGCCGAAACGGTGACTACGACGGCTGGGTCGTTTGATGCATACAAGTACACAGAAACACAAACTGGTCGCAGTTCTACGGGCACCACCCTTATCACCCAAACCTGTTGGCGCGATAAGGCCTTGAACCGGACTGTTGCCTGCGATTGGAATAGAAAGTTCACTCCTACGGGCGCCGCTTCACCAACGGAGTCTTCTTTTGAGACGCAAAAACTGTCCAGTCTGTCGGTGGCAGCGTATTCAGCGAGCAGTCCCATGGCTGAACGCTTTGCTGGCAAGTGGTTGCTGCGGTGGACTGGCACCAACTCAGGTGGTTGTGATATCGCCGTGTCAGTGACTGGTAACGTAAGCGGGGGATGTAATGTGGATGGATTGATTCGCGTAGTGGGCAATACCTCTTACGATTTTTCGGTGACGGGAACCGTTGATAAAACAGGTGCCCTGAATGCGCGGATGAGCAGTGGTGCCGCCATCTCTGGTACCTTCGAATCTCCAGTCAAAGCAGCCGGTAACTGGAGTAATACAGGAGCTTCTGGTACTTGGGTAGCGACTCACAGGTGAGCTGTAAAGCTTTGGCCAGCGTAGGGGGTAGACCCCCTTCCTGAAACTTCGCCGAGTGCCTCCGGTGATTGTCCTTCGGCACCTACCGACGCAATCACCCCAGCATCCGCCCCGGATTGAACAGCCCCTGCGGGTCCAGCGCTTGCTTGACGGCCCGCATCAGGCCCAGCGCCACCGGGGACTGGTAGCGCTGCAGTTCCGCCACCTTCAGCGCGCCCACGCCATGCTCGGCGGAGAACGAGCCGCCAAACGCCGCCACGGCCTCATAGACCAGGTGGTTGACCCGGTCCTCCTGTTCGCGCAGGAAGGCGGCGGCATCGCTGCCCTCGGGGGCCTGCACGTTGTAATGCAGGTTGCCGTCGCCCAGGTGGCCAAAGTTGACCAGCCGCACGCCCGGAATCTCGCGTGCCAGCAGCGCATCGGCCTGGGCGACGAAGGCAGGGATGCGCGAAATCGGCACGCTGATGTCGTGCTTGATGTTCAGCCCCTCCAGCGATTGCGCCAGCGGAATGCTCTCGCGCACATGCCAGAGCTGCTGGGCCTGGGCCAGGCTTTCGGCGACCACCGCGTCCAGCACGCAGCCGGCATCGAAGCCCTCGGCCAGCAGGGCCTCGAAGCGTTCGCGGGCATGGGCTTCGGATTCGCTGTCGGCGTTTTCCAGCAGCACGCAGTAGGATGCATCGGCTTGGCCCAAAAAAGGAATGCGCAGCTGCGGCAGGTGCTGGCCGACCAGGCTCAGAGCGAATTGGCCCATGACCTCAAAGCCGGTCAGGCCCGCATCCAGGTGCTGGCGGGCCAGGCCCAGCAGGGCGACGGCGGCCTCCATGCTGGGCACGGCGGCCCAGGCGGTGAGGCGGGCGGCGGGCTCGGGAAACAGCTTGAGCGTGGCTGCGGTGATGATGCCCAGCGTGCCTTCGCTGCCAATGAACAGGTCACGCAGGTCGTAACCGGTGTTGTCCTTGCGCAGGCCGCGCAGGCCGTCCCAGACCTCGCCCTGGGCGGTGACGACTTCCAGGCCCAGGCACAGCTCGCGGGCATTGCCGTAGCGCAGCACCTGCGTGCCGCCGGCGTTCGTCCCCAGGTTGCCGCCAATCGTGCAGCTGCCCTCGGCGGCCAGCGACAGCGGGAACAGCAGTCCCGCATCCTGCGCCACCTGCTGCACCTGTTGCAGGATGCAGCCGGCTTCCACGGTGAGCGTGAGGTTGTCTTTGTCCAGCCCCCGCACCGCGTTCATGCGCTGCAGGCTGAGTACCACCTCGCGGCCCGAGCCGTCGGGCGTGGAGCCGACCGACAGGCTGGTGTTACCGCCCTGCGGCACGATGGGGTGGCCATGCGCGGCGCAGGCCCGCACCACGGCAGCGACTTCGGCGGTGCTGCCCGGGCGCACCACGGCCAGCGCTTGGCCCCGGCCGCGCTTACGCCAGTCTTGTTCGTAGCGGGCCAGGTCATGCTGGTCGGGCGTGAGCACATGGGTGGGGCCAACGATCTCGCGCAGCAGCGCGGGCAGGGGAGCGGTCATGGGGCAGTCCTTGTAGGTTTTCAGTGCGGGGTGGCGGCTTCCTGTGCGGCGGCCTGGGCGCGTGCATTGCGCTGGCGCAGCCGCACGTGCAGGGTGCAGGCCGTGAACAGCACCAGGCACAGCGCCACCTCGACCAGGGCCAGGACCTGGCTGGCGCCTTTGTCGCTCCAGCCGCGCACCACGCCCTCGGTGAAATACAGCCACACCACCAGGCTGACCCAGCGGTAGGTGTACATGCGGTTTTTGAGCAGGCCGGCCAGCGGAATGCACAGCGGCAGCGCCTTGAGCGCCAGCCAGGAGCCGCCGGGGCGCACAGGCGCGAGCGCCAGTTCCCAGGCCAGGCACAAAAAAATCAGGGCGACGAGGCTGCCCGTGGCCAGCCAGCGGGTCAGGGCCACGGCGTTGCCGGCGGAGGAGGGGAGGGTGTGGGGGAGGGGGGCATTCATCGGGCTGGCATCATATCGGGCATGTCTTCCCCCCTTTCGCAGGCCCCCAGCGGGCGACCTGCCGGGCGTGCCCGCATCGCCCATTTTCCCTGGAAAACCGCCCTCGCCACGCTGCGCGACCGCTTTCGCGAGGAGCGCCTGGGCGTCACCGCCAGCAGCCTGACCTTCACCACCGTGCTGGCGCTGGTGCCGCTGCTGACGGTGATGCTGGCGGCCTTCACCGCGTTTCCGATCTTTGGCAAGTTGCAGGAGGTGCTCCAGCGCTGGCTGTTCGAGAGCCTGGTGCCCGAGAGCATTTCGCAGCAGGTGCTGGGCTATCTGACGCAGTTCGCGTCCAAGGCCAGCCGGCTGGGCGCGGTGGGGATTGGCTTTTTTGTGGTGACGGCGCTGGCGCTGATCCAGACCATCGACCGCACGCTCAATGGCATCTGGCGGGTTCCCCGGCTGCGCCCATTCGGCCAGCGCCTCTTGATGTATTGGGCTGCGCTCACCGTGGGGCCGATGGTGCTGGCGGCCAGCCTCGCGTTGACCGGCACCGTGGCAGCGACGTCTGCCGGCTGGCTGGGCAAAGTCTTGCCACCCGGCTGGGTGTTGTTGTTTGATTCGCTGGGTCTGGTTGTCTTTGCGGGGGGGATGGCGGTGCTCTACCGCTTTGTGCCCAATACGCCCGTGCGCTGGTCCCATGCCTGGATGGGTGGCTGGCTGGTGGCCTTGTGCCTTGAAGGAGCGAAATTCTTGCTGACGCTGTACCTCAAGCAGGTGCCGACCTATTCGCTGATCTACGGCACCTTTGCCACCGTGCCCATCCTGCTGATTTGGATTCAGGTGGCCTGGGGTGTGGTGCTGTTTGGTGCGGTGTTCACCGCCAGCTTGCCCACGCTGGTGGCCTTGGGCAATGGCGGTACCCGGCGCGAGCTGGGGGCCGGTGCGTCCTTCCAGCTGGCCGTGGAGTCCTTGCAAGCCTTGGCCGAGGCCCGCGCTACCCCCGTCCAGGGCTTGGCCACTGCGGCGCTGACCCAGCGCCTGGCGGTGCCCGAAGCGCGGCTGGCGCCCGTGCTGGACACCCTGGCCGCGCTGGAATGGATCGGCCAGGTGGGCGTGGCCGCTGCGTCCACCGCCGAACCCCGCTGGGTGCTGCTGGCCGAGCCCACCACCACGCCGCTGGCCCCGCTGGTGCAGCGCCTGCTGCTGGACCAGGCGGACAGCCTGGCGCCGTTCTGGCAAGGGGCGGGGCTGCACCGTATGAGGCTCGCAGATTTGCTACTGAATCAATAGCTGATACCGCTGGTATTTAAAGGGATAGCACCCTATTTGGCTCAATTTTTGGCCAAAAAATCCCGAATCGCAAACAGCGTCGCGTCCGGCGCCTCGGTCATCTGGTGGTGGCCTACGGGCAGGTCCACCACCGTCACGGCCTTGCCGGCGGCTTTTGCAGCGTCGATCAAGGTGCGCGTGGCCTTGGGCGGGGTCATCTGGTCCTGGGCGCCCAGCACAAAGCCGACCGGGCACTGGATCTGGGCGATGGCCGCCTCGCCGCCCCGGTAGCGGTCGCAGGCGACAAAGCCCCGGTGGAACACGTTTTGCGTCGGATTGCTGCGCAGCACCTTGCGGCCCAGGGCCAGGCTGGCGCCATAGACCCAGGTGCCCGGCCCCAGGGCCGAGGGCGGCGCCGCCAGCGTGCTGCGCGAGAAGACGTTGACCATCTTCAGCGCCTTTTCGGGCTCGTTCAGGGCCGCATCCAGCAGCGCGGGCGAGACCTGCATGGGGTAGGCCGTGCCCACCAGCACCAGGTGGCTCGCGCGTGCGCCCAGCCGCGCGGCGGCCTCCAGCGCAATCAGCGAGCCCCAGCTGTGGCCCACCAGCGCGGCGCGCTGCACGCCCAGCGTGTCCAGCAGCGCCACGACGAAGGCGGCGGCCTCTTCCACGGTGTCCGGTGCGTTGCCGCCGCTGCGGCTGTGGCCGGGCAGGTCCACGGCCAGCACGTTCCAGCCGTGGTGGGCCAGGTAGCGGCTTTGCAGCGCCCAGACGCTGTGGTCGCACAGCACGCCGTGCACCAGCACCACGGTCGGCAGGGCAGGGTCGAAGGGACGGCCGCCGGTGTAGCAGTAGCTGGGGTGGCCTTGAACGTTGATTTCCATGGTCAGGCTCCGGCTTTTTCTGCGGCTTTCAGGGCGCGCTTGAGGTCGTCGATCAGGTCGGCGGCGTCTTCCAGGCCCACCGAGAGGCGAATCGTCCCTTGGGTGATGCCCGCAGCAGCCAGCGCCGCGTCGTCCATGCGGAAATGCGTGGTGCTGGCCGGGTGGATGACCAGGCTACGGCAGTCGCCCACGTTCGCCAGGTGGCTAAAGAGCTTGAGGTTTTCGATAAAGGCCTTGCCCTGGGCGCGGCTGCCTTTCAGGTCAAAGCTGAACACTGCCCCCGCGCCGCGCGGCAACAGTTGTTGCGCCAGCGCGTGGCTGGGGTGGCTGGGCAGCATGGGGTGGCCGACCCGCTCCACCATCGGGTGCGCGGCCAGGAATTCGACGATCTTTTCGGTGTTGCGCACATGGCGCTCCATGCGCAGCGGCA
>CAYZPX010000026.1:0-19549 GCA_964480105.1 uncultured Burkholderiaceae bacterium
TCCAGGCCGCAAGCGGCCAACCCAAATGGATGGAGCCCCTCGCGCTATTCGGTGGATTTGCTGCTGGAATTGCCACAGCCCCCCCGCCAACCCGGCTGGCCTCGCTGCCCAGGTGGCAGGTCGAATCTCACGGGCCATGCAGGGGCGCAAGGTGGATGTGTTGCTGATTGCGCCAGGCCTCAAGCGCCTGCCCATCCATGAGGTGGCGCAAAACGAAGGAGTCTTGTTGTGAACTTACCGCTGCCCGCACTGCAACGCCTGCAGTTCTTGTGCCGCGTCACTGCGCGCGAAAGCAAGCACCTGCAACAAAGATGCGCAGGTGTTGTTCAGCGCACTGCAAGCAGGCCACAGCTACGTGCCAGACCTGCTGTTTGCGGTAGAGGCCATGCACAGGGAAGTGCAGCAGCGGGGATGGCTGGAGTGAACTCCGCACTGGCTCAAAAACCACTCCCAAAATCATAGCTAGCACCGCTGAATTCCATTAGGCTGGAGCCCGATTTGACTGATGCAAGGCCTCACGATGGTTCAACAATTCAGGCACTTGGCCAAATAATGATCGGCGCAACGGACTGGGCAATCCGCCCTTGACCAAGTACGCCACAGGAGCATGCAATGAACCACATCACTTTAGAGCCGGGCAAACGGGGCGGCAGGCCCTGCATCCGCGGACTCATGGTGCTGTACCACTCACCTCAAGGAGCACCCCATGCGCACCACCCTTGATATCGAAGCCGACGTCTTGGCGGCTGTCAAAGAAATTGCCCGTCAACAACGCATTGGCATTGGCAAGGTCATCTCGCAGCTGACCAGACAAGCATTGATGGGCCAGTCGAACAAGCCACCCTCACCACGTCCTGGCAGTTCGCTCACCGGGTTCGACCCTTTCCCAGCAAGGGGCGTGGTGGTGAGCAATGAACTCATCGACCAACTGCGGAACACCGAAGGCATCTGATGCGCGCCCTGCTCGACATCAACGTGCTGATTGCCTTGCTGGACGCGGGGCACATTCACCACGCCCGCGCAACGCAGTGGCTGACACAAGAAATTCAGCACGGTTGGGCCTCATGTCCACTGACGCAGAACGGGTGCCTTCGCATCATGGCCCAACCCGCTTACCCACAAGCCTTGCCCCTTGCTGCAGTGGCCAGCCGCTTGGCGCAAGCCACTGCCCATCAGGCCCATGCATTCTTAGCGGACGACTACAGCTTGCTGGATGCAGGCCAAATCAAGTGGACACACCTGCTTGGGCACCGACAAATCACGGACAGCTACCTGCTTGGCTTGGCAGTGCGCCACAACTGCCGCTTTGTCACCTTTGATGGCCGCATCAACCCAGGCATCGTGAAGAGTGCACGACATGACCATTGGGTCACCTTGTGAAACGCACCACAGCCTTCGACACCGAGACCCTAGATTCGCTCTCAAAATCGTAGCTAGCACCGCTCGATTCCATTGGGCTGGAGCCCGATTTAGCCCCCCCAGCCTGGCGCGGTCAGAAAAACTGCTTCGAGAAGTTGGCGACGGCCAGTGCGATCAGGGCACCCATCATCCACTTGACCAGGGACATGTCTCCCTTGAGCGCCTCAAAGCGCATGTCGATGCGCAACTCCATCTCCTTGAGATCGCGCCGGGTTGCCAGCTTTTCACCAAAGCCTGCCTCCTGCAGCTTGCGAACGAACTTGTGTGTATCGAAGGTGATAGAAGCCATAGGCAAATCCTAGCAGAGGCCCACCCCACTCCCAAAACGATAGCTAGCACCGCTCGATTCCATTGGCCTGGAGGCCGATTTGACCGAATTTTGGGCGGGGCGTAGCCGCTGGGCCCGCGCACTCTATATAGATAGAACCCACTTTTCTATGGAAACGCCCCACCGCACGGGCCACAGAGGCCGCCCAGGCGAGGGCAGCGTCAAGCACTTTGTGGACGGCAGGCCACACCAACGTGCAAAAAAACCACATTTCGCTCGAAACCGCCTGCGGTGGCCCTTTGCGGCTTTACCGGGCCAAAACGCTTGGGCTACACTGCCGCCACCCGAGCCAACCGCCGCAGACAGGTTTGCAGGCAAATCTGTCGCGTCGCCTTCTGGAAAGGGGTGTTGTTTTTTGAAAACACCACCGTTTTCCGAGGGGGGCGCGGGCGTGGTTGAGCCCTAGGGCTGTGCTACCATCATCGAGCGTAATCAATCTTGGTAGTTGCGCTTTCTATTTTTTAACTGGAGTTCCTACATGAAGAAGAATCTTCTTGCCCTGAGCATCGCTGCCATGGTTGGTGGCATCGCTGGCGGTGCTAACGCACAGATCGTTACATCGACCCCTTCCGACCCAGCAACGCTGCACACTCAAACTGGCGGCCGTTTGGCAGCTAGCAACTTCCCATTTGGCCGCCTTGCAGCAGCCAATGCTGCTGGTACTAACGCTGCAAACGTACCTCCCTCTGCCACAGTCTTTGAAATCAACACCAAAGGCACTGGTCACGCACTTTTTGTGCCTTACTTCACCACCCAAGGTGATAACGCATCGCTGCTGAACATCGTCAACACAGACACCGAAAACGGCAAAGCAGTCAAGCTGCGCTACCGCGGTGCTGCAAACTCCGACGATTTGTTTGATATCACGATCTATCTGTCTCCTGGTGATGTCTGGGCAGCAAACGTTGCCGTTAATGAAAATGGCTTCTCTCGTCTGGTCACGTCCGACAAGAGCTGCACACTGCCCTCCGCAGCTGATATCGCTAAAGACGGCTCCAACACCAAAGAAGGTGGTCAATTCAAGATTGATCGTGTTGGCTCTGCTGGTGCAGCAGCCACCCGCGAAGGCTACATCGAAATTCTGAATATGGCCGACATTCCTTCGCGCCGTACCCGCAATGTCGCAACCGAAAGTGATCTGTACACTGCGGTTAAGCATGTGAACGGCGTTGCACCTTGCCGTGACGCTGTGATGTCTCTCCAAGAGAATCCTCTTGTTGCAAACGACATTGTTGACGATCCAGCAACTCGTGGTTACAGCTGGCCTACTGGTGGTTTGGCAGCTAACTGGACCATCGTAAACGTGGCTGACAAAGCATCGTTCTCCGGTGAAGCAGTTGCAGTGCAAGCCCGCGTTGCTGCTGGTGGTGCTAATGGTGCAGGTAACTTGGTTTGGTCCCCCCAAACCACAGCACCAGTTAGTCAAGCTACTGCTGGTATGTTGAGTGCTGATCCTTTGCTGTCTGGCGTTTTGAACGCCCAGGGTCAACTGCAGGCTGCTGGTGTTCGCGCATCTAACTTTGATTTCCCGGATCTGTCGACTCCATACACCATTAATGCGCTCTTCCCAAGCGCTCAGTCGGCTATCTTGGCAAATGCGCTGACAACTCGTGCTGTTAGCAACGAATACCTGACCAATCCTGCAGTTGCTTTTGCTACTGACTGGGTGTTCTCGATGCCGACACGTCGCTACTCTGTTGCTGTGAACTATGCAACTAAGCAAATCGTTGCAAACGATGTGCTGGGCGTTACCAAGTTTGTCACTACTGGCGCCACAACAAACACCTATTTGAACGCAGCTGGTGATCGTATTTGCGTGAACACAAATGGTGGCCGTGCTTGGGACCGTGAAGAAAACACAAAAACAACTTTTGTGATTTCTCCTAATCCCACAATCGATCTGTGCGGCGAAGTGTCCGTGCTGTCCTTCAACAGCGATACCTCTGCTGTTCTGGGCGCCAAGCTGACACAACTGGCCGTTAAGAACGATTACCTGGATGGCTGGTTCCGCATCGCCACTCCTGGCGTGTTCAACCGTGGTCTGCCTGTGATTGGTTTCGCTGCTGCTAAGGCACGCGGTTCCAACCTGGGTGGCACTTGGGAACACCGTTACGAGTAATCCTTGGATTAGCTCAGTAACCTAAAAAGGCGGGGAGCAATCCCCGCCTTTTTGCATTTCTTGCTTAGATTGAGGGTCCAGGCCCTTTTTTCTCGACTTTTGACTGAACTTGACAGTATGTTGAACACGCTCACCTCCCTTCGCTTCTCCCGTGTGGCCCTGTCGCCTATTGCCGCTGGTCTGGCCCTGGCCGCTGCCGTTGCCTGTGGCCCTGCCCTGAGCCAAACCAAGAACGAAGTGCTGCTGGAAGGCGCTGGCGTCAAGGTGCTGCGCAGCGATGTGCAGGCCGAGCTGGACCGCATGCCCGCGGATGTGCGCGGCCGTGTGCTGGGCCAACCCGACATGCTGCGCCAGCTGATCGGCAACCTGTACCTGCGCCGTGCACTGGCCGCAGAAGCTGTTCAGAAAGGCATGGACAAGCGCGCCGATGTGGTGGCGCTGCTCAAGACCCAGCAAGAAGCCGTGCTGGCCGAAGCCCGCGTAGTCGAAATCGCGCAAAGCGCACTGCAAGCGGACGACCCAGCAGCAGACAAGCTGGCCCAAACCATCTACAAGGCCGAAATCCAGCGCTTTGAGCAGCCCGCCCAGACCCGCGCCCGCCATATCCTGGTGCGCGGCAGCGATGCCGAGGCCCGTGCCAAGGCCGAAAAACTCCTGGCCGAGCTGAAGTCCGGCGCCAACTTTGAAGCACTGGCCACCAAAGAATCCGCCGACCCCGGCAGCGCTGCCAAGGGTGGCGACCTGGGCTTTTTTGCCAAGGGCCGCATGGTCAAGCCCTTTGAAGACGCCGTGGACGCCCTGAAGCAGCCGGGCGAGCTGAGCGGTATTGTGCAAAGCGACTTTGGCTTTCACATCATCCGCCTGGAAGAGCGCAAGCCCGCTGGTGTGAAGCCGTTTGAAGAAGTGCGCGAGCAGTTGCGCGCCGAGGCCAGCGGCAAGGCCCAGCAGGAAGCCCGCATGAAGGAAGTGGATCGCCTGAACGCCCTGGCCAAGGGCGACGAAACTGCCCTGCAGGACTTTATTGCCGCGCAAACCAAGTCGGCCGCCAGCCAGCCGGCAGCGGCCCCTGCACCCGCCAAGGCCAAGTAAACCGGCCCCTCTTGCCGCCAGGCCCTGGGGCCGGGCGGCCTGTTTGTTTTGCGGCCACCCCAGCCTGCCCTGTTCCGGGGCTGTGCAGCGGGGTGGCGTTGTTCCTTCCAGCCTCCCCCACCTCCCTGGCCTGCCCCATGCTCTGGCAAGAAGCCCAAACCCTCTGGCGCGCCCGCGCCCTGTGCTGGGTGCTCACCCGGCGCGACATTGCTGCGCGCTACGCGGGCACCGCCCTGGGCGTGGCCTGGGCGTACGTGCAGCCGCTGCTCACCATGGCGGCCTACTACCTGGTGTTCGACGTGGTGTTTGCCATGCGCCTGGGCGACAACGCCCCCACCAAGGCGGTGGGCGCCTTCCTGATCGTGGGCATGCTGCCCTGGATGGCCTTTGCCGATGCCCTCACCCGCGGCATGGGCAGCCTGGTGGAGTCGGCCGGCGTGCTGCAAAAGAACGCGCTGCCGCCCCTGCTGTTCCCGGCCCGGGCGGTGCTGGCCAGCGGCGTGGTGTTTGCGCCGCTGCTGCTGCTCTTGGTGCTGGCCTACACGCCCCAGCACCACTGGGCCGCTGCCCTGCTGGCCATGCCGGTGCTGGTGCTGCTGCAGTGGCTGCTGTGCCTGCTGTGGGGCGCCGCCCTGGCGCTGCTCACAGCCGCGCTGCGCGACACGGCCCAAATCGTGGGCTTTGCGCTGGCGCTGGGCATTTTTGCGTCGCCGGTGCTGTTCACCATCGACATGTTCCCCGCCGACTGGCGCTGGGTGCTGTGGCTCAACCCGATGACGGCCTGGGTCAGCGCCTACCAGGCGGTGCTGCTGCAGGGCCTGTGGCCTGCGCTGGCCTCGTGGCTGGGCATGGCGGCCTGGCTGGTAGCGGGCGCACTGCTGCTCGATGTGCTGCTGCGCCGCAGCCGTGACCAATGGGTGGATTGGCTATGAGTGCCCCGAACGACACCCCGGTGGTGGCAGCCGCCCACCTGGGCAAGGAATACCAGTTGTACGACTCGCCCGGCCAGCGGCTCAAGGCGCTGCTGACGGGCCGCTCCACCCACCGCAGCCACTGGGCGCTGCGTGACGTGAGCTTTGCGCTGCGCCGCGGCGAGTGCCTGGGCGTGGTGGGCAACAACGGCGCGGGCAAGAGCTCGCTGCTCAAGCTGCTGGCGGGCACCATGCAGCCGTCCACGGGCCAGCTGCAGCGGCGTGGCCGGGTCACAGCCATCCTGGAGCTGGGCGCGGGCTTTCACCCGGAGTTCACCGGACGGCAGAACCTGTACTTTGGCGGCAGCCTGATCGGCATTGGCGCCGAGCAGATGGCGCAGCTGGAGCCCGAAATTGCAGCGTTCTCCGAGCTGGGCGAGGCGCTGGACCGGCCGGTCAAGACCTACTCCTCGGGCATGGCGGTGCGGCTGGCCTTTGCGCTGGTCACCGCCGTGGAGCCCGACCTGCTGATCATCGACGAGGCCCTGGCCGTGGGCGACCAGCATTTTCAGAAGAAGTGCGTGGAGCGCATCGCGGCCTTCCGCCAGCGCGGCTGCACCATCCTGTTTTGCTCGCACAGCCTCTACCACGTGCGCCAGCTGTGCGATGTGGTGCTGTGGCTGGACAAGGGCCAGCAACGCGCCTTTGGCGATACCGAGAGCGTGCTGGCGTCCTACGAGGCCTTTGTGCGGGCGCAGGAGACGGCAGACGCTGCCTCCTGTATGCCCGGTGCGCCCGCCACGGGCACGGCGGCACCCGCAGTCCCGGCCACCCACCGCACACCCCTGCCCGGCCAGGCCGGCATCGTGGCGGTGGAGCTGGGCGAGCGCCCCGAGGACCTGGACACCAGCGCCCCCGGCCTGCCGCCGCTGCTGCGGTCCAAGGACCTGGTGGTCACCGTCACCGCCCGGGGTCTGGGCGAGGAGATGCCGCACATCGGCATCATGCTGGAGCAGGCGCACGGCGCAGGCATCACCACCGCCGGCACGCTGCAGGACGGCACGGAACCCACCCCCCTGGGCAACGGCCTGTGGCGCGCCCGCCTGCGCTTTACCGACCTGCCCCTGCACTCGGGGGAATACGTGCTCAGCGCCTTCCTGTTCGACCGCCAGGGCCTGGTGGTGTACGAGCAATGGCTGCACTGCGCCCCCTTCCGCCACGTGGACCCGCACAGCACGCCAGGGCTGCTGAGGTTGCCGCACCGGTGGGAGTGAGGTGTAGCCAAACCTCCATACCCATTTGGGCATAATCGCCCAATGTCAACGCCACCCAAACCGCTGCGCTGGGTTGCCTCCAGCCGCAAGGATCTGATGGCCATGCCAGAGGACGTGCAGGACGTCTTCGGCTACGCCTTGCATCTGGCCCAGACGGGCCAGAAACATCCCGATGCCAAGCCACTCAAAGGCTTTGGTGGTGCGGGTGTTCTGGAAGTCGTAGACGACTTTCAGGGGGATGCCTACCGGGCGGTGTACACCGTTCGTTTTGCCGATGCGGTGTATGTCGTTCATTGTTTTCAGAAGAAATCAACGCAAGGTATCGCCACACCCAAGCCCGATATGGAATTGATCAAGTCTCGCTTGAAAGCCATTGAAGCCAGTCTAGGAGCTCAAAAATGATCGATATCGAAGAAAGTAGCGCAAACGTCTATGCCGATCTGGAGATGCCAGAGGCGGAAGCGATGTTCGTCAAAGCACGGCTGGCAAGCAAGATCGGAGACATCATTCGCCACAGACATTTGACCCAGCAGCAGGCCGCCGAAATTTTGGGAATTCCACAACCCAAACTGTCAGGACTGCTACGGGGACGGTTTCGTGGCATCAGCGAAGCCAAGATGATCGAATGCCTGAACCGCTTAGGCCGGGACGTGGAGATCGTGGTGCGCAAAGCGCCTCGCAGCCAGCCACAAGGGCATACCCATGTCGTGTTTGCCTGATGGACCTTGATCGCTAGCCCTCACCCCCTCCTCTGCAGTATTTACACGGAAAACCAACAAAGTCGGCGTCGTATTCGATTCGATATCGATAGAATTCTGTGCAAATGACTTCGGTGTGCACCATCCAAGCATTGCGTGCCCCGCAGCCTGTGGAACGAAGCGCCGCGATTGAACCACCATGGACAAACGCTACAAAACCCTGTCAGTGGTCGAGCAAGTGCGCCTGCGCAAACAGGCCATCGAGGAGGTGTTGGCCCACCCCGAATGGACGCTGCCCCAGGCGATTCGCCACCTCAAGAAAACCATGCGCCTGACCACGGCGGAGATGGCGCACTTTGCAGGCGTGGGCACCCGCACCCTGCAGGACATTGAGCAGGAGCGCAGCGAGGGCACGGTGCAGACGGTGAACCGGGTGCTGGGCATCCTGGGCCTGAAGCTGACCGTGGGCCCCAAGCACCCCGCGCAGCCCGAAGATGGCCAAGGTTTTTGAGGATCAAATCGACCTCCAAGCCAATGAAATCAAGCGGTACTAGCTATCAAAATATGAGTGACCAAACCCCCTTGGACCCCGGATGCTGAACCCTTTGCGCCACTGGAAAACCCATGTCCGCGATGCC
Organism: uncultured Burkholderiaceae bacterium; assembly: GCA_964480105.1. Lineage (GTDB taxonomy): Bacteria > Pseudomonadota > Gammaproteobacteria > Burkholderiales > Burkholderiaceae_C > CAYZPX01. The sequence goes on from CAYZPX010000026.1 coordinate 8,477, forward strand.
CTGGAGCTGGTGCTGCTGCCCGGGCTGGCCGCCGTGCTGCCCTGGGGGCTGTGCTTTGCGGTGTTCAAACGCCTGGCGCGCTGGCGCTGGCTGTACCGCGCCGCCTGCGATGCCGCGCTGCGCGAGGCGCTGGCGCGGGGCCAGTGCCGGCCCGAACACGCGGCCGACTGGATCGCCCAGCGCCGCCTGGTCACGCTGGTGGACCACGCCGACCTGTACCTGGCGCTGACCCGCTCCGACGCCTGGATGCGCCGCCACCTGCGGGTGCAGGGCGAATGGCCCCAGGGCCAGCACGCGGGCATTGTCTGCACCTTCCACTGGGGTGCGGGCATGTGGGGCCTGCGCCACGCCAAGGCCCATGGCCTGCGCAGCCACGCCCTGGTGGCGCCGCTGGAGGGGGCGCATTTCGCGGGCCGGCCCATCCTGCACCGCTACGTGCGCGCCCGCACCCAGGCCGTGGCCGATGCGCTGGGCAATGCGCACCTGGACGTGTCTGCCAGCCTGCGTCCCATGCTGCGCGCGCTGGCCAAGGGGGAACAGGTGATGGCGGCGATCGATGTGCCCTCCGACCAGGTGGCCGCCAGCGTGCCCGTCACCATCGCCGGCATGCAGGCCCTGGTACCCAAGGCGCTGCTGCGCACGGCGGTGGAACAGCGCATTGCGGTGACGATCTACCTGACCGGCCTGAACCCGCGCACGGGCGAGCGCTTTCTGAAGATCGTCCCGCTGGGCATCCCCCACCACCTGGAAACCCTGGCCCAGGAGGCCTTCGCCCACCTGGACCAGGCCATCGCCCAGGACAGCGCCGCCTGGCATTTCTGGGGCGAGGCACCGCGGTTTTTTACCAGCCCTCTTAAAAGCTAACGCCTGACAGGTCCGATCGCTACCATCGAGGACCTTGACCGGATTCACAACTTCCTGGAGCCTGACGCAATGCTGGAACAAACAATCGAACGCTGGTTTGACGAGGCCACACGCAAAGGGCTCAGCCAAGGCCTACAACAAGGCCTACAACAAGGCCTGCAACAAGGTCTGCACCAGGGTCTGCACCAGGGTCTTGCCAAGGCCGTGGCCCTGCAGCTGCAATTGCGCTTCGGTCCCGTCCCCGACTGGGCCCAGACGCGCCTGGCAGACGCCACACAGGATCAGCTGCTGGCCTGGACCGCTGCCGTGCTCACGGCGCCGTCGATGGACGCCTTGTTTGCAGCGGACGCAGGCAAGGCCTGACCCCGAACCCGCTGCCGGCGGCAACGCCGCCCCAAAAGCCCGCTGCGCATGTGCCAGTGGGCTTTTTGTTTTCTTGTTTTCGCAAGAAATCGACTTCTAAGCCAATGAAATCCAGCGGTAGTAGCTATTATTTCAATAGCAAATACCGCTGAAACAGTGGTCAGCTGGCGATCACTTCTGGTAGACCCACCACTGGCCGTCTTCCTTGAGCCAGGTCTCGGAGGGGGTGGTGGTGATGGGGCCACTGAAGCCGCGGGCGACGACCAGGGTCTGGAGCTTGATGACGGCTTCGCAGCGGTCTTCGGCAGAGCATTTGACGCTTTGGACTTCGGCGCCGACCCACTTGGCGCCGGTGCCAAAGCGGCCACGGTAGCTGTCCTGGCTGTTGACGGCACGGAAGGCGGGGGTGAGGTAGTCGTAGGCCTTGTTGTACTCGTCGGCCAACAGGTGTTTCCAGCGCTGGTTGGCGCGCTCGCGGACGATGTCTTCGGCCTTCATCGAGGCTGCAGCAGGCGTGGCGCTGGGGTCGGCACCAGGAGCGCTGGCACAGCCGGCCAACAGGGCAGACGCTGCCAGCACGGCGCCGAGCACGGGGGTCTGAACCAGGGAACGCAGGGACAGGGGCAAGAAGGTCATGGTTTCAAAAGGGAAAGAACAAACAACACACACGGAAAGCAGTCTCTGACCCAGGTTCAGGGCAAGAGTTTCGCGGGCTGGCGGTCTGCCTCGGGCGGGGTGTCCACCACGGTGGTGGGCAGGGGTTTGCGGTCCGACAGGCCGCGCATGCGCTCGCGCAGTTCGGTGCTGACGTCGCGCATTTCCTGGTCCGAACGGACGACGCGCGGGGTGATGACGACCAGCAGTTCGGTGCGGGCCTCGTTGACGGTGTTGGTGCTGAACAGGTTGCCGACCACAGGCACGTCCTGCAGCAGCGGGATACCGGACTTGCCGGAGGTGGCGTTGTCACGGATCAGGCCGCCAAGCACCAGGGTCTCGCCCGAGCGCACGGCCACCTTGCTGCCGATCTGGCGCTGCAGGAAGGCGCGCTGGCCGGTGGCCTCATCGACAGCCCCCACGTCGGTGACGGTCTGGTCCACCTGCATGGTGACGATGTTGCCGGAGTTGACCGAGGGGGTCACCACCAGGTTCACGCCGGTGTCCTTGTACTGGATGTTGGTGGTGCGGATGGTGCCTTCGGTGCTGGTGCTTTCACCGGCCTTGACAGGCTGCTGGTTGCCCACGGAGATGGAGGCGGTGTGGTTGTCCAGCACCATCAGCGAGGGGCTGGAGATGACCTTGACCAGGGATTTCTCGGCCAGGGCGTTGAGCACGGCACGCACCTGGCCCAGGGAATTGCGCAGGGTGTAGGAGAAGCCGCTGGCTGCCCCACCGAGCACGCCCCCAGCCACGCCGCTGAGCACACCAGAGCCGGTGTAGTCGGTCTTGGCGCGGCTGTCGGTGAAGGCCCACTGCAGGCCGTAGCGCAGGTCGTCGTTGAGGGAGACTTCGATGATGGAGGCCTCGATCAGCACCTGGGTGGGGGGCAGGTCCAGGCGCTTGAGGGTGGCTTCGATCTTGTTGTATTCGGTGCGCGGGCCCCAGACCAGCACGGCGTTGTTGATGTCGTCGGCCATGATGCGCACGCTGCCCAGGTTGGCCACCACCGGGGCCTGGCCGACCCCCTGGGTGCCGGTGCGGTTGAACTGGTTGTTGTTGAAGGTGGAACCCTGGGTGCCGGTCCGGAAGCCAACCCCGCCCGTATTGCCACCAAATCCGCCACCAAATCCGCCGACACTTCCGCCGCCAAAGCCACCAACACCACCGCCGAGCAGACCGCTGTTGCCACCCAGCAAGCTGGTGGCGCTGGTCTGGCCCAAACCGGGGGCCACGCCGGTGGTGCCAGGGGCGCCAGTGGTTTGCCCGCCAAAAATGCCGCTGAGCACGGTGGCCAGGTGGCGGGCATTGCCGTTTTGCACGGAATAGACGAAGAGCTGGGGCTCGGCGCTGTTGTCGCTGGGGCGGTCCAGGCGGTCGATCCAGCGGCGGGCCTCGTCCAGGTAGGCAGCACGGGGCGTGACAACGAGGATGCTGTTGAGGCGCTCGATCGGCAGGATGCGCAGGGCACCGAACAGGGGGTTACCTTCGGCCAGGGCGGCCATGGACGAAGCGGCAGGCGCGGCACCGGGGGTGCCGGGCGTGCCAGGGGCGGTGGTGGCGGCAGCCGGGGCCGCTGCGGCGCCCCCGGGGCTCATCAGGCGCAGGGCGGCCTCGACTTCCTTGATGGACGCGTGTTTGAGGGGGAACACCCCCACCGACATGCCTTTGAGCAGGTCGATGTCGAAGGTGGCGATCATGTCCAGCCAGGCCTCGGCCTGGGTGCGGTTGCCGCCCAGGACCAGCAGGTTGCGCACGTTGTCCACCCGCAGGATGGCGTCGCCCGGGACCATGGGGCGCAGGATGGTGGCCATCTCGCCCGCGCCGATGAACTGCAGGGGCACGACGATGGCCCCGGAACCGGGTGGCAAGGGGCCGCTGCCCGCCTGGCGCACGGCAGAGCCCAGGTGGCGCAAGGCGTCGGGGCGTCCGACGTGGTAGGTGCCGCGCGCATCGCGGGCCATGGCCAGGCCATTGGCAAAGAGCGCGCTTTCCAGCAGGAAGACGGCCTGGTCGGGCGGCACGGGCTGGCGGGTGGACAGGGTCACGGCGCCCGACAGTGGCGGGTGCAGGGCGTAATCGACACGCAGGATGTCGCCCAGGATGGTGCGGACCACCTCGGTGATGGGCGCTTCTTCAAAGTTGAAGGTGATGGGGGGGCCATCCAGGGCCACGCCGGGCTTGGCAGGCCCCAGCACCTTGTCGTTGCCACGCAAGATGCGGGGCTCGGTGGTATCGACCTTCACCGGGTTGGCCTTGGCGTCGTCGGTCACCAGGTTGGTGGCCCCCACGGGGGCCCCCTGCGACCAGGCGACGGAGCCCACCGACAGGGCAGCGACAAGCAGGGAAGAACGCAAAGAGGTCATGGCAGGGCAATCAAAAAAGGAGGCGATGAACGGGGGAGCGGCGCGGGCTGGGCGTCATCCGGGGCCCATCGAAAAACGGCTGCGGCGGGCCGGGGCCGGCGCGGCAGCGGCCGGAGGAGCCCCCCCCGCTTGCGCGGCGGGCGCGGCGGCGCTGCCGGGGGCTGTCGGGGCACCCCCCGCGGCGGCCGGGGCCGGCATGCCTGCGGCAGCGGCAGGCTGGGGGGCGGGTGCCGGGGCTGGCGCGGGAGCGGACGCAGCCGGAGCGCTGGGTGCGACGTTCAGGGGCTGGCCGGTGTAGGCGGTGACGTTGCCGCGCTGCATCTGGAGCACGCGGCTCTCCCCCATGTTGGTGAAGGTGGCGCTGCGGCCCTGGATGGATTGCAGGGTCCAGCCTTCCACCGACTCTTTGAGGCGCACCCGGCGGTTGCGGCCATCCACGTTGAGGATGGCGGTGCCAGTGCTGGGCCCGGACATCAGCAGGCCGAGCAGGCGGGCGTTGCGCAGGGTGTCCACTGGCGGGGGCGGTGCCGGCGGCGGCGGGGGCGGTGGCGGACGGCGCGTCAGCGAATACAGGGGCCGGTCCAGCATGGACAGGAAGCGGCTGGTGTCCACCCGCTCGCGGCCAGGCAAGGTGGGGACCATCGCCAGGTAATCGGTCTTGACCGGTTCGGGGGCGGTCCAGGTGGTGTCGCGCAGGCTGCCGTCCGGAGCCACCCACATGGCGGCCAGGCCCAGTGCCAGGGCACCGTTCAGGCCCAGCAACAGGGCAATCGCGTTGGGTTTCATGAACGCCCCCGCAGGATGGACAGGCTCAGCTGCACGCCCAGGCGCTGCACGCCCTTGACCGGCGCACCAGCACCTTGCACGGTGATGGCGTCGATCAGGATGGCGGGCTTTTGCTCGGCCAGGCCCGCCAGTCCGGTCAGCACGGCGATCTGCTCGCCTTCGGCCCGCACGGACAGGGGGATGCGGTCGAAATGGGCTTCCTCTTTGACCGGCAACACCTGGCTGCTGGAGATTTCCAGGCCGGCGGCGCTCAGGATGCTGCGGATGCGCTGCTGGGCTTCGTTGCCCGTGGCGTTGGCGTCCTGCTCGCCGGGGTGGACGTACAGGGCCAGCTGGGCCTTGGCGCTGGCCTGGGCCTGCGCCAGATTTTCTTTCTGGGCTTCGAGGCCCTGCAGGCGGGCATGGCGGGGCTCCAGCTCGGCCAGGCGGGCCAGGGCCCAGTGGTGCTTTTGGTACACATAGGAGCCCAGGGCGGCCAGCGGCAGGGCTGCCAGGCAGGCCAGGAGCAGCAGGAAGGCGGCTTCTTTGGGAAGGGTGCGTCGCATGGCGATTTCTGAAACGGGTTCAGGAATGGGCTCAGCCCGGTCCTGTGGCGGAGGGGCTGTTGGGCGCGGGGGCAGCAGCAGGGGCAGGCTGGCCAGCCGCTGCGGGAGGTTCTTCAGGGTTGGGCGTGGGCGTGGGCGGTGCTGGCAGCAGCGCGTACACCGCAGGATCGAGCTGGAACTCGATGTTGAAGCTCTCGGCGGTGGCGCCGGGGTAACGGGTGGCGGCCGATGGGGCGCGCACTTCCTTGAAACCTTCGATGCCGCCCAAGAGCTGCATGAGGTTGGCGGAGTTGGCCGTCAGCCCGGTGATGGTGGCCTTCAGGCCCGTCACCTGCAGGGACTGCAGCGAGGTGTCGTCGGGCAGCTTGTGGGTCAGGGTTTCCAGGAGCTTGATGGGGTCCACCCGCTCGACCAGCAAGGTGCGCACGGCGTCCACCTGTTCGGAGGTGCGCAGCAGGCCTTCGCGCTCCCGGACCAGGGGCAGGGTGCGGGCCTGGACGGCGTCGTAGTCGTACAAGGCAGCAATGGCGCGCAGGCGCAGTTGGGCAGTGGGCGTGACGGCCAGGGCACCGACCAGCCCCAGCGCCAGGGCCAGCAGCGCGTAGGCCAGGCGGCGCTGGCCCACGGCCTTGTGCTGGCGGCGGGCCTCGCCCCATCCGGTGAATGCCATGGGCGCTCCGCCCGGGGCAAACGCCCAGAGCTCGGTGGCCTCGGGGGCGCGCAGTCGGCTGGCCTGGGCGGCCAGGTGGGCCGCCAGCTGGCTGCGGGAAGCCAAGACCAGGTCTACCTGCAAGCCGCCCTGGGCCTGGGGCCGGGCCACGAAGGCGGCGGCGGTGTCGTCCGGGCGGAAGGGGCTGGCGCTGCGCACGTCCAGCCAGACTGCTTCCTCGATCTGGGCCGGGGGCAAGACTGGCATGGGAAGGCTGCGGCGCAGCAGCAGGTCTTCCGGCACCTCCAGGGCTTCGAAAGCGACTTTGGCGGGCGGTTTGGGCAGGGCCTGGGGGCCGCGCCAGACGGCGTCGCGACCATCGGCGTGCAACACGCGCACGGGCAGCTCAGGGGTCAACCAGGCCAGCCAGCGGGATTGCAGCAGGGACTGCCAGGACTGGCGCAGTTCCTGTCCCAGCACCCGCAGATCGAGGTCAAGGGCGCGCGAAGGGGGGGTCGTGGAAGCCATGGGGAATGTTCAGGGGCGTTGCGCGTTGGGCGCGATCGTCCAGTGTTCTGCGTGGAAAAAACGCCAGGGCAGTCCCAGGCGGCTGTCGGCCCGCAGGTCCACCCCCCGCGACACCACCACGGTGGTCCCATCGCCCACGGGCACCAGGGCTTGCACGCGGTAGCGGGAGGAAGTGGTGGTGGACACCCAGTCGGCCTGCAGGGCGGTGGTGTCGGGCTGCCCACCGCTGGCCCGCGCAGCCAGCACGGCAGCCGCGCGCTGGGGGTTGCCACCGGCCAGCAGGGTGAGCACGTCCGGCGGGGCTGCCAGGGGGTTGACCTTGCCATCACCTTGGGAGTCGGCCGTCAAAAGCGGCGCGAGTCTAGCATAGAGGTCATAGCCCATTCCGGGCACGCGCAGCAGGTCCTGGACGGCCTCAAAACCCAGCGCCCGCCCCCGGCTGTCGCGGGCGTTGCGGGCCTCGACGGTGGCCACGGCCAGGACTTCGGCCTGGTTGGCGGGCAGGCCACCAACGATCTGGTAGAGGCCCTGTAGCAGGGGGGGCTGGGCGGTGCTGATGTCCACCAGCCCGGTCAGGGGCATCACGTCCACCGGAATGCGCAGGCCGGCAAAAGGCGCTTCGACACGGAACTGGCCGGGTGGCCGCTGGGTGTTCAGGCGCATCTCCTGGAGGGCCAGCGCGATGGCCGCCTCCCCCAGCGCCACGGCCTGCACGGACTGGCGCGCGGCAGACACCATGCGCAGCTCCCCGCGCACGGCATAGACCACCCCCGTGACGATGAGGCTGAGCGCTGCGACGATCCACAGCACGGCGATCAGGGCCACACCGCGCTGCCTCATTCCGGCCCCATCGAGAAACGGCCGGTGCCCCGGGCGCTGGCGGGCAGGGTGCGCATGGGCACGATCCACAGGGGCCAGGCCCCGTGGGCGGTTTGCAGGTCAATGCGCACGCGCTCAGGCACGCTGTCGGTGCGGCGCCAGACGGGCTCCCACAGGGGCACGGGCTGGCGGGCGTCTTCGTAGGCCAGGGCCAGGCCGGTGACCTGGCGCACCAGCACGCGGGCGTCGGCCTGTTGCCAGTCCGGGAAGCCCGGCAGGTCCGACCAGGGCACGAAGCGGATCACCAGGGCCATGCCGCCCGCAGTGTCCGCTTCCAGCCCCAGGCGGAAAAAATGCCGCCCCCCCGCGCCATGGCGGGCCGGCATGACACCCACCCAGGCGACGTGGTCGGGCTGGCCGACAAACCAGAACGGGCTCTGGCCTTCCTGGGGGGTCGCGCCGGTGCGACGGGTGGAGACCTGCCCCAGCGTGGTGCGCACAAAGCCGGTGGCCACGCGCAGCTCGTCGGCCAGGGCCAGACGGCGGTCCACGCGTTCCTCGGTCTGGGCCATGGTGCGCAGCGACGAGGCCATGCCCAGCATCAGCAGCGACAGCAGGGCCAGGGTGACGAGCACCTCCAGCAAGGTGAAGCCGCGCCCCCCCCGGGCGGCCCGGACGATGGGCTGGCGCAGGCACGAAGGGCTCATGGACGGGCTCCAACCGTGCCGCCAGGCACATTGCGCTCGGGGCGCAGGGTCTGCAGCTGCAGGCTGCGGGTGGCGCCCCGCTCGGTCCAGCGCACCTGGACCTCGACCGCGTGCAGGAGCACCAGTCCAGGCTGGGACTGGCTGGCCGGGGTGGGATAGGGGCTGGTCTGGACCTGCCAGGCCAATCCGGCAGATTCGCCCTGCTCGCGCCAGCCCTCAGGCGGCACGCCGTCGCGGGCGGCCAGCAGGGACTCGGCCAGCAGCACGGCCCGCTGGTACTGGGCCGCATCGCCGATGCTGCGGGCGTTGTTGCCGGTGGTCTTGTAGAGCATGCCCAGCGCCATCGCCATGATGGCAAAGGCCACCAGCAGCTCCAGCAGCGACAGGCCGCGCTGGTGGGCCCGGTTCGCGTTGCCCGGCGCAGGCCAGGGGCGCCCTGCCGTCATGGCACCAGCGCCTCTTGGGTGATCTGCCCGGAAAGCCAGTCCACGCGCAAGCGCACGCCGCCCCCGGTGGGCCGGGCCAGGTCGATGCTGCCGCCGGTGGCACCGCCATCGGGCAAAAACCGGATCGCGGCCACGCCCTGCGGGTGCAGCTCAATCCCGGCCACGTTGGCGCGGACCTGGAGGGTGTCGGGGATATCGCGGCCCGGCCGGCCTTCCACGCCGTAGCGGCGCTGGCGCAGGTCCACGCTGAAGCGGACCTCGGTGCGGGCGGCCATGGCCTGCTGGCGGGCGGTGCGCATGTCGGCGGTCATCGTGCGCAGCACATCACGGTACTGGGAGGACTCGCGCAGCTTCTGGTAGGCGACCGGGGTCAAGCCGATCAGCAGGCCAAAAATGGCAAACACCACCAGCAACTCCACCAAAGTGAAGCCGCGCTCATGCTGCACCGCGAACCCCCGCGAAACCAAGCCGTGCCGACAGGGGTCAGGGGTTGTTGCGGACGTCAGCGTTTTCGCCGTCACCGCCGGGTGCGCCGTCGGCACCGAGGGAGAGGATTTCCAGGCCGCCATTGGCACCCGGGTTGGCGTAGCGGTAAGGACGGCCCCAGGGGTCGGTCGGCACGCTGCCACTCTTGAGGTAGGGGCCGGCCCAGGTGGGCGCTGCCGTGCCGGGGCGCTTGATCAGGGCTTCGAGCCCTTCTTCGTTGGTGGGGAAGCGGCCCACATCCAGTTTGTAAAGCTCCAGCGCCTTGTCGATGTCGGCGATCTGCAGCGCGGCCGTCTTGGTCTTGGCGCCACCAAACTGGTTCAGCACACGGGGACCGACCAGGCCTGCCAACAGGGTCAGGATGGCGAGCACCACCAGCAATTCAATGAGGGTAAAACCCCGGACAGCCGTTTTGCGCGGGGAATAAGAACGAAGAACCATGGAGGTTTCCTGGACAAAAAAAAATTATAGGGCGAGGTCGTTGATGGACATGATGCCCAGCAGGATCGACACGATCACCGAGGCGATCAGGATGCCCAGCACCAGAATCAGCACGGGCTCGATCAGGGTGAGCGCGCGTTTGATGCCGATTTCCACCTCGCGGTTCAAGATGTTTGAGAGCTCCAGCATCATCGGGCCGATGCGGCCGGTTTCCTCGCCGACGCGGATCAGGTTCAGCGCCAGGGGCTCGAAGATGCCGGTGGCGGTCACGGCCTCGACCACGCGGGTGCCTTCCTTGACCTTGGGGGCCACGCCCATCAGGGGCTCGCGCACCAGCGCGTTGCCCACGGTCTCGGTGGCGATGTGCAGCGCCGTGAGCAGGGGCACGCCATTGCCCAGCAAGGTGCCCAGCGAGCGGGCAAACAGCGTCAGCTCGTACTGCAGGCTCAAGCGTCCAATCACCGGCAGGCGCAGCAGGCGCTCCTGCGACCAGCGTTGGCCACCCGGCGTGCGCAGCCAGCGGCGCACGCCCAGGAACAGAAGCAAGGCCGCGATGCCGATCAGCAGGCCGTAGTTGCTGAACCCCTGCCCCAGCGCCATGACGATGCGGGTGGGCGTGGGCAGGGCATCGCCCATGTCGGTGAACAGCTTCTCGAACTGCGGCACGACAAAGCCCAGCATCACCACCAGCGACAGGACCGCCACGCCCAGCAAGATGGCGGGGTAGATGGTGGCGGAGATCACGCTGTCGCGCAGGGCGCGCTGGCGCTCCAGGTGCTCGACCAGTCGGCCCAGCACGGCGGCCATCTGGCCACTGACCTCGCCGGAGCGGACCATGTTGATGTAGAAGTCGCCAAACAGCGCGCGGTGCGCTGCCAGCGCACGGCTCAGGGGCGTGCCGCCCTTGACGGCATCGAGAATTCCCTGAAGCAAGGTGGCGACGGAGGGCTTGTAGCTCATCTCGATCAGCACGCGCAGCGCGTTGTCCAGCGCCAGCCCGGCGCGCAGCATGATGGCCAGTTCGGACGTAAGGGCATGCACATCGGCGGGGGTGACCGGGCCCTTGGCCTTGCGGGTGGCCTTGGCCTGGGTGGCGCGCAGCAAGGCGCTGCGGGCCTGGGGGACAGCAGTCGCCGCCTGGGCCGCATCGTCCACCCGCAGCGGTGTGAGGCCCTGGGCGCGCAGCTGCTGCAGGGCCTGGGTGGTGCTGGCCGCCGTCAGGCGCCCTTCCTGGACCTGGCCCTTGGCGTTGGCGGCTTTCCAGACGAATTCAGGCATCGCTCTGGTCCTGGGTCACGCGGGCCAGCTCGTCCAGGCTGGTCTGGCCGGCCGCCACCTTGCGCAGGCCGTCCTCGTGCAGGCTGAGCATGCCCCGGGACACCGCGAGCGCGTGCAGGGCATTGGCGTCCTGGCCGCCAA
>CAYZPX010000027.1:0-19531 GCA_964480105.1 uncultured Burkholderiaceae bacterium
TGCAGGTGCACAACGACATCATCCCGCCCTACCTGCTGCACTGCGGCACCGAAGCCCAGCGCAAGCACTGGCTGCCGAAGATGGTGCGCGGCGAAGCGATTGCGGCCATCGGCATGACCGAGCCCGGCGCAGGCAGCGACCTGAAGGCCCTGCGCACCACCGCCCGCCGGGACGGCGACCACTACGTCATCAACGGCTCAAAGATCTTCATCTCCAACGGCCAGAACTGCGACCTGCTGGTGCTGGCCGCCAAGACCGACGCCAGCGCCGGCGCCAAGGGCGTGAGCCTGTTCCTGGTAGACACCACGACGCCAGGCTTTTCGCGGGGGAAGAACCTGGAGAAGATCGGCCAGCACGCGGGCGACACCTCGGAGCTGTTCTTCGAGGACATGCGCGTGCCCGCCGATGCGCTGCTGGGCGGCGTGGAAGGCCAGGGCTTCATCCAGATGATGCGCGAGCTGCCGCGCGAGCGCCTGGTCATCGGTGTGCAGGCCCTGCACGGGGCCAAGGGCGCGCTGGACGTGACGTTGAAATACGTGCAGGAGCGCCAGGCCTTCGGCCAGAGCGTGGGCCAGTTTCAGAACACCCGCTTCAGCCTGGCCGGAGTGGCCACCGAAATTGCCGCGGGCGAGGCCTTCCTGAACGCCTGCACCGAGGCGTACCGCCACGGCGAACTCACGCCCGAGGCGGCCTCGGCACTGAAGCTGCACACCACCGAACTGCTGGGCCGCGTCGCCGACACCTGCCTGCAGCTGTTCGGCGGCTACGGCTACATGGCCGAATACCCCATCGCCCGTTTCTGGACCGATGCCCGCGTGCTGCGCATCTACGGCGGCACCTCGGAAATCATGAAGGAGCTGGTAGCGCGGTCGTTGTTGGGGCGGTAAGGCACCACCCCAGCAGGTCAGCCCCTCACCGCGGCGCCATGCGGATGGCGCCGTCCACGCGGATGGATTCGCCGTTCATGTAGCCGCAGGTGATCAGGAACTCGGCCGTCTGCGCGTATTCGGCGGGGTCGCCCAGGCGCTTGGGGAAGGGGACCGAGGCGGCCAGGGCCTCCTTGACGTTGTCGGGCAGCGATTGCAGCAGCGGTGTGCCGAAGATGCCCGGCAGGATGGTGTTGACACGGATGCCCTCGCCCATCAGATCGCGGGCAATCGGCAGGGTCATGCCGACCACGCCGGCCTTGCTGGCGGAATAGCTGGCTTGGCCGATCTGACCGTCCTCGGCGGCCACCGAGGCGGTGTTGACGATGGCACCGCGGTCGCCGTCGGGCAGCGGGTCCAGGGTCAGCATGCCGGCGGCGGACTTGGCGATGCAGCGGAAGGTGCCGACCAGGTTGATCTGAATGATGCGGTCAAAGTTGGCCAACGGAAAGTGGCGGATCTCGCCGGTGGCCTTGTCGCGGCTGGCGGTCTTGATGCCGTTGCCGGTGCCGGCGCAGTTGACCAGGATGCGCTCCTGGCCGTGGGCGGCGCGGGCCTTGGCAAAGGCGGCGTCCACCTGGTCTTCGGACGTGACATCGACCTGGCAGAACACGCCGCCAATCTCGCGGGCCAGGGCCTCGCCCTGGGTGGCGTTCAGGTCAAACAAGGCGACTTTGACGCCGTGGCTGGCGAGGCGGCGCGCGGTGGCAGCGCCCAGGCCCGAGGCGCCCCCGGTGACGACGGCGGCAATGGTGGAATCGAGTTGCATGGTGGCTTCCTTGAGGGGGATGAAGGACAAAGCGACGGGCGGCCCACAGCGGGTCCGCCCTCACCTCGCAGTCTAGGAATCCACCCCCGGCGGGGCATCGTCCGAAGCGACGAATCCCGCCCCCCCTTTCACGTGCGCTTGCGGATCAGCCCTTCCTGCGCGACCGAGGCCACCAGCTTGCCGCCGCGCGTGAACACCCGGCCCCGGCACAGGCCCCGCCCCCCGGCGGCGCAGGGGGACTCGGTGTCGTAGAGCAGCCAGTCGTCAAAACGGAAATCATGGTGGAACCACATCGCGTGGTCCAGGCTGACGCACTGCACCTCGGGCTGGGTGAAGCTCATGCCGTGCGGCTGCATGGCCACGCGGATGAAATTGAAATCCGAGGCATAGGCCAGCAGGGCCTGGTGGACCAGCGGGTCGTCGGGCAAGGCAGCGGCAGAGCGGAACCAGCACTGGGACTGGGGCTCCTGGGGCACGGGCGCCAGCAGGTGGGGCGGGTTGACCATGCGGATGTCCAGCGGCTGGGCCTGCTGCAGCACGGCCTGCATCTCCGGGGGCAGTTGCGGCAGCAGACGGCGGCGCTGATTGAACTCGTCGGGCAGGGTCTCGGGCGCGGGGGCGGCGGGCATGGGCGATTGGTGCTCCACGCCGGTCTCGCGCTGCTGGAACGAGGCGGACAGGTGGAAGATGGGCTTGCCGTTCTGCTCGGCCACCACCTGGCGCATGGAGAAGCCCTTGCCATCGCGCACGCGGTCCACCACGTAGTCGATGGGCAGGGCCTTGTCGCCAGGGCGCAGGAAGTAGGCGTGCAGCGAATGCACGCGGTGCACCGGTACCGTGCGGGCCGCCGCCATCAGCGCCTGGCCCAGCACCTGGCCACCAAACACGGCCTGGGTGCCGATGAAGTCCATGCTGCTGCCCTGAAAGCGGTCGGTGTCCTGCTGCACCAGGGACAGGTGCTCCACCAGCGAAGCCAGCGCCGTGACGCGGGCGGGGTCGGGGACCAAGGCGGCCTCAGGAACAGGCGTGGGGGCGGGAGTGGGAGCGGAAGCTTGTTGCAAAGGAGACATGGTCATCGGGACAAAGGAAAACAACCCAAAGACAATACCGCACGCCCCGCCCGAGGACAGCCCCCACTGCGACAAGCTACGACCACACACTCCATGAACACCCCCCTGCGACGGACGGACAGCGCCACCGCCGCGCCACCGGCCCGCGGATTCGACACCAAGCTCACCCCTCCTGCCACCGGCACGGGCCATGTGCTGCGGCCTGCCGTGTGCGAGGCCATCACCCACAGCCAGGGGCAGCTGGTGCTGGTGCGGGCCCCGGCGGGCTTTGGCAAGTCCACGGCCATGGCGCAGAGCCGGGCCTTGCTCGAACAACAAGGGGTGGCCACCGCCTGGCTGACGCTGGACCCGGCCGACAACGACCTGTCCCGCTGCCTGGCAGGGCTGGACGATGCGCTGCGCCGGCTGGACATGGCCCAGGCACCGTGCGCGAACCCCTATGACCTGGTGCAGGCCTGGGCGCACTGCGAGGCCCCGTTCGCCCTGTTCCTGGACGATTTCGAGACCGTGCACGAGCCCTCGGTGCTGAGCCTGGTGCGGGACCTGATCGAGCAACTGCCCCGGCGCGGACGGCTGGTGCTGGGCTCGCGCACGCTGCCTGCGCTGGGCCTGGGCCGGCTGCGCGCACGGGGCCAGCTGGTGGAGGTCGATGCCGAACGCCTGCGCTTTAGCCTGGAAGACACGCGGCGCTTCCTGGACCTGCGCCAGGCCAACCCACTGAGCGCCGCCACGCTCGCCCGCCTGCACGCCAAGACCGAGGGCTGGATCGCGGCGCTGTCGCTGGTGTCGATGGCCCTGGGCCGCCAGGAAGACCCCACCCCGTTCGTGGAGCGCTTCTCGGGCTCGGACCGGGCCGTGGCCGACTACCTGACCGAAGACGTGGTGGCCCAGCAAACCGCCGAGGTGCGCGACTTCCTGCTGCGCACCAGCATCCTGCGGCAGCTGGACGCCGAGGTCTGCGCGGCCCTGGTGCCCCGGGTGGATTGCCAGCGCATGCTGGAACAGCTGGACGCGGCCCACCTACTGGTCACGCCCTTGTCCAACGACCAGCGGGTGTGGCGCTACCACAGCCTGTTCTCGGACTACCTGCGCAAGGAACTGGCCCGAGAACACCCCGAGGAGGTCGCGCGCCTGCACCTGGCGGCCTCGGGCTGGTACGAATCCCAGGGCAGGCCCGTGCCCGCCATCGACCACGCCCTCGAGGGCGGCGACCACCCACTGGCGCTGGATTTGCTGGAGCAGCACGCCGAACAGTTCCTGCACCAGGGCCGGATGCGGCTGCTGGCCCGCTGGTTCAACGCCCTGCCCCCGGCCCTGCTGCAGCAGCGGCCGGCGGTGGAAATCGTGGCCGTGTGGGCCGCGAACTTCACCGTGGGGCCTGGCGTGGCCATGGCCTGGCTGGAGCAGGTCGAAGCGTGCCACCCCGAGCATCCCAGCGTGCAGGCCCACGGGCGCTGCATGCGGCCCATGCTGCTGGCCATGCTCGATCGCAGCGAAGAGGCCGTCACCCTGGGCCGCGATGCGCTGGAGCGCCTGCCCACTGGCAACCCGTTTGCCGACAGCTGCCTGCTCAACGCCATGGCGCAGATCGTCTCGGTGGTGGGCGACCCGCGCGAGGCCCAGCAGCTGCTGGATGCGGCCCGGCGCGAGCAGGCCAGCCACAGCACCTTCCACCGCATGTACACCGAAACCACCGAGGGACTGATGGACCTGCTGCAGGGCCGCCTGCGCCAGGCCGCAGCCCGCTTTCGGCTGGCGGTGGATGCCACCCACGCGGTCAATTACCACCACACCCAGGGCAATGCCTGGGCGGGGGTACTGTATGCCTGCACGGTGTACGAGGCGAATCGGCTGGACGAGGCCGAGCACCTGCTCAACGCCTACCTGCCACTGGCGCGCGACGTGGGGCTGACCGACCACATGGTCCTGAGCCACGTGATGCGCTCGCGCATGGCCTTCCAGCGGGGCGACGTGGATGCCGCGTCGCTGACCCTGACCGAGTTGGAATACCTTGGCCACCAGCGCAAGCTGCCACGGGTGGTGGCTGGGGCCAAGGTCGAACGTGCCCGCATGCTGATGCTGCAAGGCAACCCCCACGCCGCCCGAGACGAACTGGTGCGCGCGGACGACCCCACGCTGTGGCAGCGGGAGCAACGCCAACGCCTGTTCGCACACGACCTGGAATCGATGGCGCTGGCCCGGCTGCGCTGGGACATCGCCTTTGGCGAGGTGGGCGACACGCTGGCCACGATCGACCGGGAAATCGGCCACGCACAGCGCCTGATGCGCCACCGCCGCATCCTGCTGCTGCGCACCCTGCGCGCCCTGGTGCTGCAGCGCCAAGGCGACCTGCCCGGGGCGGTGCAGGAGATCGGCCAGGTGCTGCAAACCACCTGCCGCGAAGGCTTTGTGCGCCTGCTGCTGGACGAAGGCCCTGCCGTGGGCAGCCTGGTGCAGCGCTACCAGGCCCTGCACGACAGCGGCCCCGCCCCCGACCCCATCCTGAGCGACTACCTGCAACGCCTGCTGGCCGGCTTCGGCCCCCTGCCCACCGAGTCCGAGGCCAGCGCCCAGACCGGCGTGCTCGACCCGCTGACCCGCAAGGAAATCCGCGTGCTGCAGCTTCTAGTGGAGGGCTATTCCAACAGCGCGATGGCGGAAAAGCTGTTCGTCTCCGACAGCACCGTGCGCACCCACCTGCGCAGCATCAACATGAAGCTGGGCGCCCACAGCCGCACACAGGCCGTGGCCATCGCGCGCAAGCTGGGGATCGTGTAGGCCAGTTCAGTGACTGGCCGAGCCACGGGCCGTTCAGGCCGGGTCGGTGAAGACCGGCGCGCGCTGGGCCAGCGCAGCGGCCACGGCCTCGCGCTGGTTGGGGTGGCCCAGGATGGCGTCCTGCTCCACCGATTCGGCCAACAGCAGCTCGGCGGCGCTGGCGTCCTGCAGCCGGTTGAGCAGGCGCTTGTCCGCGCGCACAGCCTCGGGATTGCGCTGCGCGACGGCGCGGGCAAAGACCAGGGCCTCGTGCAGCGGATCGGCGCAGGCCCGGGTGGCCAGGCCCAGCTGCACCGCCTCATCGCCCAGCACCATGCGGCCGCTGAAGGTCAGCTCGCGGGCCACGTCGCCGCGCACCAGCTCGCGCAGCAGGGGCATGCCGGCCATGTCGGGCACCAGGCCCCACTGGATCTCCAGCACCGACAAGCGCGCCTCGGGCGTCACATAGCGCAGGTCCGCGCCCAGGGCAATCTGCAGGCCGCCGCCCAGCGCCACGCCGTGCACGGCCGCCACCACCGGCACCGCCAGCGTGCGCCACTGCCAGGCCACCTGCTGAAAGCGGTTGGCCGCGCCATGGGTGCGCGGGGCCAGGGCACCCAAACTGCTTTGGGCAGCCGAGCCGTTGGCCATCTCGGCAAAACGGCCCCGGTCCAGGCCAGCGCAAAAGGCCTTGCCCTCGCCGTGCAGCACCACGGCGCGCACGCCCGGCGCCTGGCGCAGGCGCTCCCCCACGGCCAGCAGGGCATCGAACATGGCCGTGTCCAGCGCGTTCATCTTGTCGGGGCGGTCCAGGGTCACCTGGGCCACACCGTCCGCGCTGATCCGCAGCTGCACCCGGTCGTGGAAACGCTCATCGCCCATCGCACCCTCCTGGATTCTGAAATTCACTTTGATTTTGATAGCACATACCGCTGGTATTTAAAGGGCTAGAGGCACTTTTGACCCCAAATTCACGGCATGGGGCTGGTGTAGCGGGGCTCGCGCTTTTCCAGGAAGGCGCGCATCCCCTCGCTGAAGTGTTCGCTCTGCGTGCACAGCACCTGCTGCCGGTCTTCCATGGCGATCACGGCGTCGAGGCTGCCAGCGTCGATGGCGTGGCCCAGGCCCTCCTTGGTCAGGCGCAGGCCCAGGGGGTTCACGCGCAGCATGTCGGCCACCAGGGCCTCGGCCTCCTGGTGCAGCTCGGGCAGCGGCGCCACGCGGCTGAACAGGCCCAGGGCGTGGGCGCGGGCCGCGTCCATGAAGCGGCCCGTCAGCAGGTACTCGGCCGCGACCGAGCTGCCCACCATGCGCGGCAAAAAGTAGCTCACGCCCATGTCGCAGCCCGTCAGGCCAATGCGGATAAAGGCGGCATTCATGCGCGCGTCCGGCGTGGCCAGGCGCACATCCGAGGCCAGGGCCAGCGCAAAGCCGCCGCCGCTGGCCGCACCCTGCACCAGGCTGACGATGGGCTGCGGGCAGCGCCGCATGGCAATCATGATGTCGCGAATGCTGCGCTGCACGGCGTACATGCCCTCGGCGCCCAGCGCACGGCCCTCGGGCTGCTCCTTGAGGTCCAGCCCGGCGCAAAAGGCCTTGCCCGCGCCCTGCAGCACGACCACGCGGACCTCGGGGCGCGTGTACAGGCCCTGAAAGTACGTCCGCAGCGCAGTCGCCAGTTCCGGGTTGAGCGCATTCAGGCGTTCGGGCCGGTGCATCGTGAGCCAGGCCACGCCCTCACGTTCTTCGATCAGCAGCACATCGGACATGGCTTCTCCTTGGACCACAGGGACAGGGACATGGACAGGGGCTTACAGCGCCCGCGAAATCACTTCTTTCATGATCTCGCTGGTGCCGCCGTAAATGCGCTGGATGCGCGCATCGGCGTACATGCGCGTGACCAGGTACTCGTTCATGTAGCCGTAGCCGCCAAAGAGCTGCACGCATTCGTCCACGACCCGGCCCTGGGCCTCGGCGCCCCAGAGCTTGGCCATCGAGGCGGTGGCGGTGTCGAGCTTGCCGGCCACCAGCGCTTCCACGCAGCGGTCGATAAAGGCCCTGCCCACCATGATCTGGGTGGCGATGTCGGCCAGCTTGAACTTGGTGTTCTGGAAATCGGCAATCGGCTGGCCGAAGGCCTTGCGCTCGCGCACATAGTCCAGCGTGGCCTGGTAGGCGCCCTCCATGCTGGCCAGCGCGGTCACACCGATGATCAGGCGCTCATAGGGCAGATCGGCCATCAGCTGGAAAAAGCCCTTGCCTTCCACGCCGCCCAGCAGGCCCTCGGCAGGGACGCGCACGTCGTCGAAAAACAGCTCAGAGGTGTCCTGCGCCTTCAGGCCCAGCTTGTCCAGCACACGGCCCACGCGAAAGCCCGGGCAATTCTCCGTGTCCACGATCAGGATGGACGTGCCGCGCGCGCCCTCTTGCGGATTGGTCTTGCAGACCACCAGCACCACGCCGGCCAGGAAACCATTCGAGATGAAGGTCTTGGCGCCGTTGAGCAGGTAGCTGCCATCGGCCTGCTTTTCGGCCCGGGTGCGGATGCCCTGCAGGTCCGAGCCGGTGCCAGGCTCGGTCATGGCGATGGCGCCCACGATCTCGCCGCGCGCCATGCGGGGCAGGTACTTCTGCCTTTGCGCCTCGGTGCCGTGGTTCAGAAAATAGTGGGCGACGATGGTGTGCACCGAAGCATTCAGGCCGGTGAGGCTGCGGCGGGCCATCTCCTCGTAGAACACCGCCTCGTGGCGGAAGTCGCCGCCCCCGCCGCCGTACTGCTCGGGAATGTCGGCACACAGCAGGCCCAGTTCGCCCGCCTTGCGCCACAGGGCATGGCCCACATGGCCGCGCTGGCGGGCAGCGGCGTCGTCGGGCTCCATCTCGGTGGTGATGAAGCGGTTGACGGTGTCGCGGTAGAGGTCCAGGTCGGGGTTGGTCCAGGAACGGGTGAGGTCCAAAGGCATGGGGGTCTCCAGAAAAGGATGGTCAGACAAGGGCCGGTTCGGCCACGCGGATGGCCAGGGCGGGGTCCACACCCCAGCGCTGCAGCAAGGAACTGGGGTCGGGGGGGGGATGGGTGCCAGGCTGCGCCGCAGCGGTGCGGCTGAAACGGGGCGCGGGCGCGGGCTGCACCACGCCGTCCACCGTCACAAAGGTGCCGCGCGCCACGTTGTGCGGGTGGTGCGGGGCCTCGTCCCAGTCCAGCACCGGGGCAAAGCAGGCGTCGGTGCCTTCGAGCAGGGCACACCATTCGTCGCGGGTGCGGGTGCGGAACACATCGGCCAGGCGCAGCTTGAGCAGGGGCCAGCCAGCGGGGTCCATCTGCGCGTCGAAGGTGGGGTCGTCGGCAATGCCGCAGCGCTCGCGCAGCAGGGCGTAGAACTGCGGCTCGATGGCGCCAATCGCCACGTAGCGCCCATCGGCGCAGGCGTAGGTGTCGTAAAAATGCGCGCCGCCATCGAGCAGGTTCTCGCCGCGCTGGTTGCTCCACTGGCCCGCCGCCTTGAAGCCGTACATCATGGCCGACAGCAGCGCCGCGCCATCGGTCATGGCGGCATCGATGACCTGGCCCTGGCCAGAGCGCGTGCGCTCCTGCAGCGCCGCCAGCACGCCGACCGCCAGCAGCATGGCGCCGCCGCCAAAGTCGCCCACGTAGTTCAAGGGCGGCACCGGGGCCTCACCGGAGCGGCCAATGCCATGCAGCGCGCCGCTGATCGCGATGTAGTTGATGTCGTGCCCCGCCGCCTTGGCCAAGGGGCCAAACTGGCCCCAGCCCGTCATGCGGCCATAGACCAGGCGCGGGTTGCGCGCGCGGCAGACTTCGGGGCCCAGGCCCAGACGTTCCATCACGCCAGGGCGAAATCCCTCGATCAGCACATCGGCCCGGTCGATCAGGGCCAAGGCGTCTTGCACCGCTTCAGGCTGGCGCAGGTCCAGCGCCAGCGTGGTGCGGCCCCGGCACAAGGGGTCGGTGGCAGCCGCAGGCTGGCCGGGGCGCTCAATCCGCAGCACCTCGGCGCCGAGGTCGGCCAGCACCATCGCGCAAAACGGCCCGGGGCCGATGCCCGCCATCTCCACCACCCTCAATCCTGTGAGCGGACCTGCCATGGGAATCTCCTGTGCGCCAAC
Organism: uncultured Burkholderiaceae bacterium; assembly: GCA_964480105.1. Taxonomy (GTDB): domain Bacteria; phylum Pseudomonadota; class Gammaproteobacteria; order Burkholderiales; family Burkholderiaceae_C; genus CAYZPX01. Next base: position 9,651 of record CAYZPX010000027.1, read on the forward strand.
GCGCCTTGCTTTGACTGATCGTGACCTTGGCATCGTGCGGGAGGGGCGGCCTTTGGGCATCGTCCAAATGGACGAACTTGGACCGCCCCGCGCCCTGGCGGGCGCCTCAGTGCACCCGGCGGGACTGCCCTTCCCAGAAGGACTCGCGCAGCTTGAACTTGAGCATCTTTCCGGCAGGCGAGAGCGGGATGGCGTCGCGGAATTCCACCGTGCGCGGGCACTTGTAGCCGGCAATCTCGCGGCGGCAATGCGCAACCAGTTCGTCCTGGCTGAGGTCCTGGCCTGGCCGCAAGACGACCACGGCATGCACGCGCTCGCCCCACTGGGCATCGGGCACCCCCACGACCGCACACATCGAGACCTGGGGCAACTGTGTGATGCAGTTTTCCACCTCGGCGGAATAGACGTTCTCGCCACCCGTGACGATCATGTCTTTGAGGCGGTCCACCACATAGACAAAGCCCTGGGCGTCCATATAGCCGCCATCGCCGGTGTGCATCCAGCCGTCGCGCAGGGCTTCGGCCGTCTGCGTGGGCTTGTTCCAGTAGCCGGCCATCACCATCGGTCCGCGCGCAACGATCTCGCCCACGGTGCCCACGGGGACGGGTTGGCCCTGGGGGTCCACGATGCGGACCTCGGCAATCGGCACCGGGCGCCCGGCAGAGCGGCGCAGGTGGGGCGGCTGGTCCAGCGCATGGCACCAGGACGGCAAGGCAGTGATGACCGGGGACAGCTCCGTCATGCCATAGACCTGCACAAAGCTGACGCCGGGCAACGCCTTCAGGGCCTGCACCAACAGGGCGTCGTCGATCGGCGCCGCGCCATACAGCACGGTCTTGAGGTGCGAGAGGTCGAACTCCCCGAACCGGGGGTGCTCGATCACCCGCTTGAGCATGGTGGGGACCAGGAAGGTCTCGGTGCCCCGCTCCGCCTCCAGGGTCTGCAGGAACGCGACTTCGTCAAAGGCTGGCAGCAGCACCTGGGTGCCCAGGCGCAGCATGGCCTGCAGCATCAGGCCCGCGCCCCCCACATGGAACAGGGGCGCGGTGTTGACGCAGACCGGATCGGCCAGGCGCTCCGTCACCGCGACGGTGGACAACTGGCTCACACACAGGTTGGCGTGGGTGAGCATCACCCCCTTGGGCAGGCCCGTGGTGCCACCGGTGTAGAGGATGGCGGCCAGGTCCTCGCCCTGGCGCCGCACGTCGGGCAGGGGCTCGGCGGCCGCCATCAGGTGCTCGACCGAGGCCATGCCTGCGGGTGCCCCGCCCCCACCGAAGAACAGGGTGGTCTGCAGGCTCTGGGAGTGGCGCGCGAACTCGGTGGCCTGGCCTTGCAGGTGCTCGTCCAGCAAGAGCAGCCGGGTGTCGCAGTCATCCAGGGAATACGCCACCTCCTTGGGCGACCAGCGCACGTTCACGGGGTTGACCACGCCGCCAGCCCACCAGGTGGCGTAGAAGAACTCGACGTAGCGGTCCGAGTTGAGTCCCACCATGCCCACACGGTCACCGGGCTGCACGCCCTGTTGGCGCAGGACGGCGGCAAGGCGGGCCACACGGTCCACGAACTGGGCAAAGCTTTTGCGCCGGGGTCCGCAGACCAGGGCAGTGGCATCGGGGCGTTCCTGCAGGGCCTTGTGCAGGGGCTGGGTCAGGTGCATGGACATGGGGGCGTTCCTTGAAACACAGGCCCGGCAGGGCCCAACAACGGCTGTCGCCACTGTCGCCGGCGCAGCGGCAAACCACATCGTCCGAAGCGACGAAAGCGCACCGCGTGGGGCCCAGCCAATATCGTCAGTTCCGACGATGCTGCGGCCCCACCCCCCTCCTACGATGGCCGCACAACCACCCTTCCGGAGACACACGATGACCACCCCCTTCAATGCCCGCCGGCGTACCACCCTGCAACTGGCCGCCAGCCTGGCGCTGGCCAGCACCCTGCCTCTGCCCGTGCAGGCACAAAAGAAATACGACACCGGCGCCAGCGACACCGAGATCAAGATCGGCAACCTGAATCCGTACTCCGGGCCGGCCTCGGCCTACGGCACCGTGGGCAAGGCCATGCAGGCGTATTTCGACAAGCTCAACGCCAGCGGCGGGGTCAATGGCCGCAAGATCAACTTCATCAGCCTGGACGATGCCTACAACCCCGCCAAGTCGGTGGAGCAGACGCGCAAGCTGGTCGAGCAGGACGAGGTGCTGCTGATGTTCGCGGCGCTGGGCTCCTCGCACAACGTGGCAGTGCAGCGCTACCTGAATGCCAAGAAGATCCCGCAGCTCTTCGTCAACACGGGCGCCACCCGCTTTGGTGACCCCAAGGCCTTCCCCTGGACCATGGGCTGGCAACCGACCTACCAGGCCGAGGGCCGCCTCTACGCCCGGCACATCCTGCAAACCAAGCCCAACGCCAAGATCGGCGTGCTGATGCAAAACGACGACTTTGGCAAGGACTACTACAAGGGCCTGGTCGATGGCCTGGGCGACAAGGCCAAGACCCTGATCACCCAGCACCTGACCTACGAAGTGAGCGACCCCACGATTGACAGCCAGCTGGTGTCACTCAAAGGGGCAGGCTGCGATGTGTTTGTCAGCATCACCACGCCCAAGTTCGCGGCCCAGGCCATCCGCAAGGCGGCCGACATCGGCTGGAAGCCCACCCAGTACCTGGTCAGCGTGTCGCAATCGATGAGCTCGGTGCTCAAGCCTGCAGGCTTTGACAACGCCGTGGGCGTGATCTCCTCGACCTACCTGCTCTCGCCCTCGGACCCGGCCGCTGCCGGCAACAAGGACGTGGCGGAATACCTCGCAACGCTCAAGCAGTACTACCCCAACGGGGACCCCGACGACACACTCAACTCCATCGGCTACGGCGTGGCCGCCACCATGGTGCAGGTGCTCAAGCAGGCGGGCGACAACCTGACCCGCGCCAACATCATGAAAGAGGCTGCCAACCTGAACTTCACCCCACCGATGCTGTATCCCGGCGTGGACGTCAAAACCGGCCCCGACGATTTCTTCCCGATCGAAAAGCGGGTGCTCCAGCGCTTCAATGGCAAAGCCTATGAGGCCATGGGCCAGGCCATGTGACCACATCCGAACGCTTCAGGAGATCCCCCATGAAATTCCATCGCCGATTGGCCCTGGCCGCACTGGCCAGCCTGTGCACCGTTTCCACCACCTGGGCCCAGAAAAAATACGACCCGGGCGCCTCCGACACCGAGATCCGCATTGGCATGACCATGCCCTACAGCGGCCCGGTGTCTTCCTACGGGATCATTGGCAAGGTCAATGAAGCCTATTTCAAGATGCTCAATGACAAGGGCGGGATCAACGGCCGCAAGGTGAAGTTCATCACCTACGACGACCAGTACAACCCGGCCAAGGCCACCGAGGCCGTGCGCCGCCTGGTCGAGCAGGACGAGGTGCTGGCGGTGTACGGCAACCTGGGCTCGGCCGCCAACGCGGGCGTGGCGCGCTACATGAACGTCAAAAAGGTGCCCCACATCTTCCTGGGTGTTGGCGCGGAGCGTTTTGCCGATCCACAGAACTTCCCATGGACCATGCCCTTCATGCCCAGTTACGACGGCGAAGGCCGGCTGTACGCACAGAACATCCTCAAGACCAAGCCTGACGCCAAGATCGCCGTCCTCTACCAAAACGACGACTTTGGCAAGGACCTGCTCAAGGGCCTGAAGGCCGGGTTGGGGGACAAGGCCAAAAGCATGATCGTCAGCGAGGCCTCGTTCGAGATCTCTGACCCCACGGTGGATTCGCAAGTCATCAAGCTGCAGGGCTCGGGGGCGAACGTGTTCGTCAACTTCTCGACCGCCCGCTTTGCCGCCCAGGCCATCCGCAAGGCCTGGGACCTGGGCTGGCGCCCGGAACAGCAATACCTGACCTATGTGTCGGCCTACGTGAAGATGACGCTGGAGCCCGCAGGGCTGGAGAAGTCCAACGGCATCATGGCCATGGCCTTCTTCAAGGACGCGGTACAACCCCGCTGGGCCAACGATCTGGCCACCCAGGAATTTCTGGCCTTCATGAAAAAGTACGCCCCCGGCGAGGACGTGAGCAACGCGGCCGGCGTGTACGCCTACTGCCTGGCCCAGGTCATGGCCCATGTGCTGGAGCGCTCCGGCGACAACCTGACCCGCGAGAACGTGATGAAACAGGCGACCTCGCTCAAGGACTTCAGGCCCACGATGCTGCTGCCCGGCCTGGCCATGAACACCGGCGCCAAGGACTACTGGCCTTTCAGCCAGCTGCAACTGGTCAAGTTCAACGGCAAGGAATTCGAGCCCCTGGGCCAGTCCATCGAAGTGAAATGACCCCCATCCATCGCCCCCTTTTGACGGAGCCCTGCCCATGCACGGACTGATGCAAGACCGCCCGCTGATGATCTCGTCGCTGATCGAGCACGCGGCCACCTTCCACCCCGACACCGAGATCGTCTCGCGCCTGCCCGAAGGTCCCATGCACCGCACCACCTGGCGCGGCGTGCGCGACCGGGCCAAGCAGGTCGCCAACGCCATGCAGGCCCTGGGCATCCAGCCGGGCGACCGGGTCGGCACGCTGGCCTGGAATTCGCACCGCCACCTGGCGCTGTACTACGGGGTGTCGGGCTGCGGCGCGGTGCTGCACACAGTCAACCCCCGGCTGTTCCCGGAGCAGATCGACTACATCATCAACCACGCGGAAGACCAGGTGCTGTTCTTTGACATCACCTTCGCGCCGCTGGTCGAGCAGCTCGCCCCCAAGCTCAAGACAGTGCGCGCCTTCGTCGCGATGACCGACCGGGCGCACATGCCCGCCATCCAGGTGCCCAACCTGCTGTGCTACGAAGAGCTGCTGGACGCGCAGAGCACCGCCTACGAGTGGCCCGAGTTCGATGAGCGCTCGGCGTCCTCGCTGTGCTACACCTCGGGCACCACGGGCAACCCCAAGGGCGTGCTGTACTCGCACCGCTCGACGGTACTGCACTCGCTGATGGAGCTGGCACCGGACACTTTTGGCATCAGCTCGGCCGAAACGCTGATGCTGATCGTGCCCATGTTCCACGCCAACGCCTGGGGCGCGCCGTATGCGGCGGCCATGGTGGGCGCCAAGCTGGTGCTGCCCGGGCCGCACCTGGATGGCGCGAGCGTCTATGCGCTGATGCGCGACGAGCGCGTGACCTTCTCGCAGGGCGTGCCCACCGTGTGGATGATGCTGTTCCAGTACCTGGACCAGAACCCGCAGCTGGACCCGCGCAGCCTGGGCGTGCGGCGCATCGGCATTGGTGGCGCGGCGGTGTCGCAGGCGGTGCTGGAACGCTTCGAGAAAGGCTTTGGCGCCGAAGTGGTGCAGGGCTGGGGCATGACCGAGACCAGCCCCATCGGCGTGATCAGCAAGCTGTTGCCCAAACATGCCAGCCTGCCCGAGGACGAACTGCTCAAGATCAAGCTCAAGCAGGGCCGGGGTGTCTGGGGGGTGGACCTGAAGATCGTCGGCCCCGACGGAAAAGCCCAGCCCTGGGACGGCGTGGCCTCCGGCCACCTGCATGTGCGCGGGCCCTGGATCGCGTCGGGCTATTTCCGCAACGAGGGCGGCGCGGTGCTGGACGAGGAAGGCTTCTTTCCCACCGGCGACGTGGCCACCATCAACCCCGACGGCTACCTGCAGTTGGTGGACCGCGCCAAGGACGTGATCAAGTCGGGCGGCGAGTGGATTTCGTCGATCGACGTGGAAAACGCCGCCGCCTCGCACCCGGGCGTGGCCCAGGCAGCAGTGATCGGGGTGGCCCACCCGAAATGGCAGGAACGGCCCTTGCTGCTGGTGATCCGCAAGCCCGGGCAGGATGTCAGCGCGCAGGACATCCTGGACCACCTGGCCCAGCGCATCGCCAAATGGTGGCTGCCCGACGAGGTGCTGTTCGTGGACAGCCTGCCGCACACCGCCACCGGCAAGGTGCTCAAGGTCAAGCTGCGCGAGCAATACAAGCACCACGCGCTGCCCACGGCCTGACGCCGCGTTCCCCCCAAAGCCAGAGCCCCCACGGACCAGGATGGTGCGTGGGGGCTCTGGCGGTTTTGCCTGCTGGATTCGTATTCAGGGATTCGGCGCCTCAACCCGGTTCGGCCGTGGCCTCCAGCTGCGCCACCCGGGCCAGGTGGTAGTCCTCCGAGCCAAAGGATTGCGCGATCTGCGTGGCACGCCGGAAGCAGTGGCCCACGGCCAGTTCATCGGTCATGCCCATGCCGCCATGGAGCTGCACCGCGCCCTGCCCGACCGTGCGGCACGCCCGGGCCACACACACCTTGGCGGACGATACGGCCCGGGCCCGCTGCGCTGGGCTGGCACCCAACGCGCTTACCGAAGCCGCCGTCAGGGCCTTGGCCTGTTCCAGGGCCATGAACATGTCAGCGATGCGGTGGCGCAAGACCTGGAAGCTGGCAATCGGCACGCCAAACTGCTGCCGCTGCCGGACGTAGGCAATGGTGTCGTCGAGCAGGCGGGACAGCAGGCCACAGGCCTCGGCACAGACGGCCAGCGTGGCCTCGTCCTGCACCTGTTCCAGGCAAGGCAGGGCCTCCCCGGGTGCGCCGAGCAACTGCCCAGGCGACACCGGTACGTTCTCAAAGGCGATGTCGCTGGCCCAGGCACCGTCCAGGGTACGGTAATCGCGCCGCTGGATGCCGGGGGTGTCCATGGGCAGGCACACCAGCGAAATCCCATCCCGGTCCTGAGGCTGACCGTGGCTGCGGGCAATGACCAGCAAATGGGTCGCCCAGGGGGCGCTGTGCACCACGGCCTTGCGGCCTGTCAGGCGGTAGCCACCCTCCACGGGCTCCAGACGGGTGCGCACGTCGTGCCAGGCATGGCGGCCCTGGGGTTCGGTGGTGGCCAGGGCCAGCACGGCCTGGCCAGCGACCACCTGGGCCAGCAAAGCCCGGGCCCCGAGATCGCGGTCGGCGTGCAGCGCCAGCAGGCGCCCGCCCAGCACGATGGTGGACAGATAGGGCTCGGCTGCCAGGTGGCGGCCCAGCACTTCCATCAGCACCAGGCCATCGGCCACCGCCCCACCGGCACCGCCCAGGGCTTCGGGAAAGGTCGCGCCCAGCAGGCCCAGCTCGGACGCCAGGGCCGACCACAAGGGCGGACCCGCCTGCGGCGTCTCCAGGGCCAACAGGCGCTCGTGCAGACCGTGGCGGGCCGTCAGCAGGCGGTCCAGGCTTTCACACAGCATGCGCTGGGTGTCGTTCCATTCAAATGCGCTGCCCATGGTCAGCCCTCCAGCAGCCTTGCGGCGATCAGGTTGCGTTGCACCTCATTGGTACCAGCGTAGATCGACGCGGCACGGTCATTCAGATAGGCGGACATGCTGAACACGGCGGCCTCGGGGATCGAGAGCAGCGTGTCATCGCACTCTGCCAAGGGCATCCGGACATGGCCGTAGTGGGCCGCGATCTCCGTGCCGACCTCGGTCAGGCGCTGGCGGGTCTCGGTGCCCAGCAGTTTGCCCATCGAGGGGCGGATGCCCAGGGGCTCGCCGCGCTGCTGTGCGCGCAGGGCCTGCAGTTCCAGGGCCTGCACGGCATCGATGCGGCAGGCCAGGTCGGCCAGCTTGCGGGCCAGGCCGCTGCGCTCGGCACTGTCGGAGGGCTGGTCGGCAAATGCCTCGGCCCAGGCGGCGCGCAAACGGCGCAGGCGGGCCCGCAGCTTGGGGGCCCAGTGGCCGCCACGCTCGTGCTGCAGCAGGTACTTGGCCACCGTCCAGCCCTGGTTCTCCTGGCCAATCAGCGCCGAGGCGGGTACCCGCACTCCGTCGAAAAACACCTGGTTCAGCTCATGGTCCCCGGAAATGCTGAGGATGGGCCGCACGGTGATGCCCGGCAGGTCCATGTCAAAGCACAGGAAGCTGATCCCCTGCTGTGGCTTGCCCTCGCGCGCAGTGCGGACCAGGCAGAAGATGCGGTTGGCATGGTGGGCGTGGGTGGTCCAGATCTTGGTGCCATCGACCACGTAATGGTCGCCATCGCGCACCGCGCGGCATTGCAGCGAGGCCAGGTCCGACCCAGACTGCGGCTCCGAGTAGCCCTGGGCCCAGTAATCGTCGCCCGATCGAATGCCGGGCAGCCAGCGCTGTTGCTGCGCTGGCGTGCCAAAGGCAATGATCACAGGGCCCACCATGTGCGTGCCCATGGGTGCCAGCGGGGGCGCGTCGGCCTCGGCCAGTTCGCAGGCAAACAGGTAGTGCTGCGTGGGCGACCAGCCCGTGCCGCCATGCGCCACCGGCCAGTGCGGCGTGCTCCAGCCCTGCTGGGCCAGCAGGCGGTGCCAGCGGATGCCCTCGGTGTATTCGGTGAAGATGCCGGAACAGCGCCGCCCAGCGGTGCGCAGTTCCGGGGTCAGGGCCCGGGCCAGAAAGGCCCGCACGTCCTCGCGAAAGGCGGCGTCTTCGTCACTCCATTCCATCGGAATCCTCCATGCTGAACCGCAGCGAGTGTGTCCGAGGCGGCGCGCCAGGGCATCGTCCGAAGCGACGATTGCCGTGCGGTGGCTTCACGCGGCCAGGGAGGGCTCACACCCCCAGCGTCACCAGCGCATACAGGGGCGTGGACGACCAGGGCATCAGGCACCACTCGGTCACGGTGCCCATCCAGCCATAGCATTCGGCCACGCTGTGCTGCGCCTGCAGGCGCAGGCGAGGGTGGGGGGCGGTCAGCTCGGCCATGTCCTTGATGCCCCAGTGGAGCTCGGCGCCGGTGGGGCCCAGGCTGGGATTGCGGTGCGCCTGGCCCACGCCCACATGGGAGATCACATCGCACAGGAACTGCGAGCCCGGCGGGGCATGCTCGGCAAACTCGGCCAGCACCGCGGCAACTTGGTCGGGTTGCAGGTACATCAGCACCCCCTCGCAGAGCAAGAAAACCGGTGGGGCGTCCGGCCCCTCGGGCAGGCCCAGGCGCTGCCACCAGCCGGGCTCGGTCAGATCGATGAGGGCGTTGCTGCGGCGCAGATCCTGGACGGGCAACAGCCGCGCCCGCAGGTCCATCACCTCGGGCAGGTCGGCATCGATCCAGGCGTTGTGCCCGTTGTCCAGCCACTGAAAATGGTGGGACAGGCCACAACCCAGGCTGGCGCCCAGGCTGTCGGGATGGGCCCGAAAGAAGGCCCAGCCCGCCGCCTTGAGCAAGCGGGTGCGCCACAGGATGTTGAGCACCGTGGGCGCATCGTCCATCAGGGAGCGCACATCGGCACCCAGGCAGTCCAGCAGGCGTTCGGCCTCGGCATCGGCACAGGCCAGCCAGGGAAACAGGCGGGCCCCGTGGGCGCGCGCCGCCAGCGGAATCAGCAGGGTGCTGGGCACGGCGTGCAGCTGCTGGTGCAGCCGTGCGCAGTCTGCAACATCCACGCTTGGTGGCGTCCCCGGCCCCGCCTCCCCCACGTCGTTTGGCCCTGCTGTTTTGACCATGTGTGCCTCCTTCTGCGGGCCATGCGCCGGGCCCGTGTGTTGCGACTGCTTTGTGGGTGCAATCTAGCCGAACACCTTGTGTTGGCCGCAAAATGCCCGCATGAGTCCGAGGCATTTCCCCTCCATTTCCCTGCAGGCTGATGTAACGCAAGCCCCAGAGCCTGCCCTGTTGCAGCGGCGCCACCTCCTGCGCCAGCTGGGCCACCTGACAGGGATGACCGCTCTGGGGGCGATGCCTACGGCGTGGGGCCAAAACCTGACCATCGTCCCCACCGACCCACCGCGCACCCAGCCCCCTTTGGCCGCCGAATTTGCCGACCAGGTTCACCCCCGGCTGGCAGTGCCCGAAGCAGAACAGTGGGCCTATGCTGCCCGCCTGCAGACTGCGCTGGATCAGGCCAACGCCGTGCCAGCCCCGACCCCAGCGC
>CAYZPX010000028.1:0-19268 GCA_964480105.1 uncultured Burkholderiaceae bacterium
ACAGGATGTTCTCCATCGCGTAGCGCCACTGCAGCATCACCGACAGGCGGCCGTAGTCGGCGGTAGAGGGCGCGGCCACCATCCGCTCGATCACTTCCTTTTGCAGCATGAAATGCTGGTCCTGCACCACGTCCACGTAGTCCAGCAGGTGGAACAGGATGGGGGTGGAGATGTTGTAGGGCAGGTTGCCCACCACCCGCAGCTTGGGCGCGGTCAGCTGCTGCGCCAGCGCGCGGAAGTCCACGCGCAGCACGTCGGACTCGACCACGTTCAATTGGCCGTGCAGGCGCAGGCGGGTGGCCAGGTCGCGGTCCAGCTCGACCACGGTGAGGCGGCCCAGGCGTTCGACCAGGGGCTGGGTCAGCGCGGCCAGGCCGGGGCCGATTTCGACCATGGGCTGGCCGGGCTCGGGCGCGATGGCCTGCACGATGGCGTCGATGATGGCGCCGTCCGACAGGAAATGCTGGCCAAAACGCTTGCGGGCAATGTGCTTCATGGGGACTGTTCGTTGCGGGTTCAGGGCGAGGGCGACTCGCGGTACTCCACATAGGCACGCGCGCGCAGTTCCTGGGCCCAGCTGGCGTAGGCTTCTTCCAGCTTTTTCTCGCGCACGGTGTCACGCACCATGTCGCGCTGCTCGCGGGGGCTCAGGCGGGTTTCGCGGCGCTCCTGCAGCTGGATCAGGTGCACGCCAAAGCGGGTGACCACGGGCTCGCTGAGGCCGCCGGGCTCCAGCCGGGCCAGCACTTCCTCGAATTCGGGCACGTAGCGGCCGGGGCTGGCCCAGCCCAGGTCGCCGCCTTGCTTGGCGCTGCCGTCCTGGGAGTGTTCGCGGGCCAGCGCGGCAAAGTCGTCGGTGCCGCGCAGCACGCGGCGGCGGTAGTCGCTCAGGCGGGCGGCGGCAGCGGCTTCCGTCAGCTGGGGGCTGGTGCGCAGAAGGATGTGGCGCGCGCGGTTTTGCACCACCACGCTGGGCAGGGCGTTGTCCACCCGTTGCAGCACCTTCAGCACGTGAAAACCGGCGGGCGAGCGCACGGGGCCCACAAAGCCGCCGACCGGCGTGGTGGCGGTGCTTTGCACAAACAGCTCGGGGTAGCGGCCCACAGGCAGCAGGCCCAGTTCGCCACCGCGTGCGCCCTCGGCGGCGTCGGACAGCTCGCGCGCCACGGTGGCCAGCTCAATGCCCGCGCGCAGGCGGTCCGCCGCCTGCTGGGCCCGGGCCTGGCGCTCGGCCACCACGGCGGGACTGGCGTCCTCAGGCACGCGCACCAGCACATGGCCCAGGTTGATCTGGCGCTGGCTGGGGTCGGCCTGGGACCGCTCCTGCAGGAACTGGTCGATGTCGAAGTCCGTCACCCGCACGCGGGGCTGCACTTCGCGGTCGCGCAGGCGCTGCATCAGCAGCTGGGTGCGCAGTTCTTCGCGGAACTGGGCGGGGCTGCCGCCCTCCTGGGTCAGGCGGCGGCGCAGTTCATCCACGCCCAGGCTGTTTTGGCGGGCCACGGTCTGTTCGGCCTGGTCCACCGAGAAATCGTCGACCCGCAGGCCGGTCTCCGCAGCGCGCTGGAGCTGGATTTTCTCCATGATCAGGCCCTCCAGCACCTCCCGGGCCAGCTGCTCGGGCGCAGGCTGTGCACCACCCTGGCGGGCCAGCTGCTGGGCGGTGCGTGCGCTGCGCCGGCGCAGTTCCTGGAAGGTGATGGGCTCGCTGTTGACCACGGCGACGATGTGGTCCGCCTGGCGCAGGCCGGCCGGGGCTGGTGGCAGCACGGCGGCCGATGTGGGCGAGAGGCTGCGGGACAGGCCGGACAGCGGGGCGCCGCCCGGACGCAGCCCCTGGGAGAGGCTGCTCAGTGGCAGGGTGGAGGCCAGGCCCAGCAGGCCGAGGGCAAGGACGCGGTGCTTCATCATCGGAGGAACTCGGAACAGGGTGGCATGGGGCTGGCGCCAGGAAAAATTCAGTCGTACTGGCTGAAGCGGCTGGGGGTGCGTACGTCTTCGCGCAGCAGCTCGTAGCCAGGCACGTTGCGCCGCAGGGTTTCCAGCGGGCTGGAGCCCAGGCTCAGGCGGGAGAAACCGACAAACTCGACCTGGAACAGCAGGCGGGTGTTGGCGCTGGTGATCAGGCCGCTTTGCAGCCGCTCCAGCACCACGCGGCCAATCCAGCAGCAGCTGTCGTATTCCAGCCCGACCACGGTATCGACGAACTTGCGGTCCTGCAGGCTGTAGTTCAGCCGGCCCACCGTGTACCAGCGCCGGGCGTCGCCCTTGGGGGCATCGCCACGGCTGCCGGTCAAGGGCCACTGCCAGCCCACCTGCAACTGCTCGCTGAGGTTGCGCTGCAGGCGGTAGGCCACGTTCAAGGTCTGGTAGGGGCCGGCGCGGTAGCGGGTGCCAATCGTCGAGCGGATCGAACGGTTGGTTTTGGGGTTGTACTGCACCGTGGAGTCCAGGCTCCAGGCGGACGTCCACTGCAGGCCCGCACCCAGCATCAGGTCTGACAGGCGCTCGTTCAGCGGTGCCTCGCCCGGCAGCGTCACCTTTTGGTCGGAGAAACGCACCCGCTGTGCGATGCCAAAGCGTGCAGCCTCGGCACCGGTGCCGGGGTCCAGCAGCCGGGTGGACGCACCCACGGTCAGCAGGTTGTTGTCGGCCAGGCGGTCCTGCCCGCCGTAGGCGTTCTCGGTGTAGATGGTGGCGAAGTTGAAGTCGTTGGCCGCGGAGTCGTACACCGGCAGCGCGCTCTGGTCGCGAAACGGCGTGTAGGTGTAGAAGGCGCGCGGCTCCAGCGTCTGCACAAAGTTGCGGCCCAGGTAGCTGGCGTTGCGCTCGAACACCAGGCCGCTGTCCAGGCTGAAGGTGGGCAGGCTGCGGCTGGCACTGCGGCTGCCGTTGGCCATGGCCCCGTCGAGCTCGTAGTGCGTGGTGTGCAGTTGCAGGCGCGGCGTGATGAAGCCGCCAGGCCGCACGAAAGGCCGGCGGATCTGTGCCAGGGCGTAGCTGCGCTGGCCATTGGCCTGGTTGCGCAGGACGGCGTTGGCGGCTTCAAAGCGCGTGGTGTCCAGCTCCACGCTGCCTTCCAGCCCGCCGCCCAAGGCGGTGGGGGCATAGCGCCATTGCAGCTGGGGCATGCGGTCGTAGGGCGGCAGGATGGGCGCGGCCGGGTCCTGCAGGGTTTGCCACTTGAGCACCCGCAGCCGGGCCGACTGGTCGGCCTGGGCCCAGTTCAGCTGGGCATCTCCGGGCAGCAGGCGCTGGCGCAGGGGCTGGGTGGCGCGAGGGAAGTCGCGCCAGTAGTTGTCGTCGCTGACCCGTTGCAGGTTGAGGTTCAGGCCCAGGCCGCCGATGGGGCTGTCCAGCTGGCCCTGGTGCTGGCCCGAGAGGCTCCAACGCTGGCGGTCGCGCAGGGTGTCGTTGGGCATCCAGTCGACGGCAACCTGGCCCTTGTAGTGGGGTTCCAGGTAGCGGAACTCCCCGCCCAGGCTCACGCCACGCTTGCTCTTGACGGCGGCGTTGATCGTTGCGTCCCGGTTGGGCGCGATGTTCCAGTACAGGGGCTGCGCGTACTCGATGCCGCTGCGCGAGTCGATCGCGATGGTGGGCGGCAGCAAGCCGCTTTTGCGCTTGTCTGACAGCGGGAACGAGATCGACGAGATCGTGGGCAGGGCCATGCCCTTGAATTCCAGCGTCACGTCCTCGGCCACACCCACTTCTTCGAGGTTGTCCAGCCGCAGCGTCTTGGCGCGCAGCACCCAGTCCGGCTGCCAGGTGCTTTCGTCGTTTTTCTGGCAGGTGGTGTAGGTGGCGTCGTGGATGACGCTGCGGTCCGCGTCCAGGAATTCCACCCGGCTGGCACCGCCATAGGCATCGGTCTTGAGCAGGCGGAACTGCGCGTTGTTGAAAAATCCCTCGAAGGCGTCGACCTTGAGCTCCAGCTCGCTGCCTTCGTAGCGGTTGCCTGCGCGGTTGATGTGGACCTTGCCCTGGGCCTTGGCCAGGTCGTCGGCCACGGTGTATTCCACCCGGTCGGCGCGGATCACGGTGTCGGCGCGGCGCAGCTCGGCATTGCCTTCCAGCACGGAGCGCACATCGGCCTGGCCTTCGATCTGGTCGCCGGTGATGAACACCGGCCGCTGGGGGCGCTCAGCGGGGGGGATGGTTTCCTGCAGCAGCGGGGTGCTGCGCAGCACCGTGGCGGCTTCGGCTGGCTCCAGATCGGGTGGGGTGTCGGTGTCGGCCAGCGCCAGACTGGGCAGGCCCCAAGCCAGGCCCAGCGCCCAGACCAGAGGCCGCAGGAAGGCGGGGCGGCGCGGGGCCGTGGGCAGCAGGCGGCGGGGCAGGGAGCGCAAGGTGACCAAGTTCTGGGGGAGGGGGTTCGGGGAGGCCGCACCGTGCAGGGCGGGTTTTAGAATCGGATTATCCATGAGCCACCCCGCCGTTCCCCCCTCCGACGCTCCCCCGTCCGGCATTGCCGGCACGCCCCGGGCTGCTGCCCCTGCCCCTGCGGACGCCACCACCGTCACCTGGCCCGATCCCGCCCGCCAGACCGCCTTTGAGGTCTGGCTGGCCCCGCTGGTTGCCGCCCAGGGCCTGGTCCCCGCCACCCTGCGCCCGGCCTCGGCGGATGCGAGTTTTCGGCGCTATCTGCGCATCGACACCACCGACGGCGCCAGCCGCATCGTGATGGACGCCCCGCCCGACAAGGAAGACTGCCGCCCCTTCGTGCAGGTGCAGGCCCTGATGGAAGAGGCCGGCCTGAACGTGCCCCAGATCCTGGCCTGGGACGAGGCCCGGGGCTTCATGCTCTTGTCTGACCTGGGCGCCCGCACGGTCATCGAGCACCTTCATCCTGAGCGCCCGCAGGACGCCGAGGCTTGGTACCGCCGCGCCATCGACGTGCTGGTGGACTGGCAGCGTGCCTCCCGCCCCGGCGTGCTGCCGGCCTACGACGACGCATTGCTGCGCCGCGAGCTGGCGCTGTTCCCCGACTGGTACATCGCCCGCCACCGCGCAAAGACCCTGTCCGACGCCCAACAGGCCACGCTGGCCAAGGCGTTCGACGCCATCGTTGCCAACAACCTGGCTGCGCCGAAGGTCTTCGTGCACCGCGACTTCATGACCCGCAACCTGATGGCTGCGCCCGCTGGCCAGCCGCTGGGCGTGCTGGACTTTCAGGACGCGGTCGAAGGCCCGATCACCTACGACATCGCCAGCCTGCTGCGCGATGCCTTCATCGGCTGGGACGAGGAATTTGTCATTGACCTCACCGTGCGCTATTGGGAAAAAGCCCGTAAGGCCGGCCTGCTGGGCGCGAACAGCGCCAGTGGCTGGGGCGCGGACTTTGGCGAGTTCTACCGCGCCGTCGAGTGGATGGGCCTGCAGCGCCACCTCAAAGTGGCCGGCATCTTCGCCCGACTGACCCTGCGCGACGGCAAGCCCAAGTACCTGGCCGACGCGCCGCGCTTCATCGCCTACATCCGTTCCACCGCCAGCCGCTACCGCGAACTGGCGCCATTGCTGCGCCTGGTGGACGAGATCGAGGGCATTCAGGCTCCCACGGGCTACGCCTTTGGTCGGGTCTGAGCCTTTATCCCCGATTCCAAGCCAAATCGGCCTCTAGGCCCCTGTTTGTCAGCGCTACCAGCTCTTGAAAGCATAGCAATGCCCCGCTTTTATTGCCCCCTGCCGCTGGCCACCGGCGCCGAACTGGACCTGCCTGCCGGCGCGGCCCGCCATGTGCAGGTGCTGCGCCTGCAGCCGGGCGACGCCATCACCCTGTTCAACGGCGAGGGCGGGCAGTGGCAGGCCGAAGTCACCCGCATGGGCCGCAGCGACGTGCAGGTGCGCGTGCTGGCCCACGACCCTATCGAGCGCGAGGCCCCGCGCGCCGTGCACCTGCTGGCCGGCATCACCGCCAACGAGCGCATGGACTGGCTGGTCGAGAAGGCCACCGAGCTGGGCGTGGCCGCCATCACCCCGCTGCTGGCCGAGCGCAGTGTGCTCAAGCTCAAGGGCGAGCGCGGCGACAAGAAACGCGCCCACTGGCAGGCCGTGGCCGTGGCCGCCTGCGAGCAGTGCGGGCGCAACCGCGTGCCCGAGATCTCCACCGCGCAGACCTTGGCGGACTGGCTGGCCGACCCCGCCGCGCAGGCCCTGGCCGCCACCGGGCCGCGCCTGGTGCTGTCGCTGCGCCCTGGCGGCCGGCCCCTGGCCGAGGCTGCTGCGGCGGCGTCTGGCCCTGTGACTTTCCTCTCCGGCCCCGAAGGCGGCCTGAGCCCCGCCGAGGAAGACCTGGCCCTGCACCACGGCTTCGTCCCCGTCACCCTGGGCCCGCGCGTGCTGCGCGCCGAAACCGCGCCGCTGGCGGCCTTGGCGGCGCTGGTGCTGGGGTGACGACCGCAAAAACGCCCGCACTTCGCAGGCTTTAGCGCAGGGGCTTGATCGCGCCGCAGCTGTCTGCCAGCCACTTGCCGGATTGAACCATGTCGATCTGCTCGGGCTTGCCCTCGACGGTGGTCTGCAACGTGTAGCGGCCCTGGTAGGCCGTGGGGCTGCTGAGCGTGACCGTGCCTTCGCCCCGGGCGGGTGGGGTGTCGCCTTGCGCCTTGCAGGTGAAATTTACCTTCAGGGCCTTGTCGCCCATCCGGGTCACCGTCTGGGTGCAGCCCGGCTCTTGGGGCAAGCGCTCCAGGCTGGCTTGCTCGGGGGTGATGCAGAGGGACATCGTGCGCTCGTTCAGGTTGCCCACCGACACCCCGCGCTTGCCAAGTTGCTGCTCCAGCAGCTTGCGTTGTTCGGGGGACAGGCTGGCCATCTGGCGCTGCAACTCGGCAAAGGCCGCCTCATACTGGCCCGTTTGCGTCTTCATGCTGACGCGGTTTTCCCAGAGGCCAGGCCGGATCGCCAACGGCTCGTTGGCCACGCTGGCCGTGGCGGCACCCAGGGTCAGCAGGGCGAGGGGAAGGGCAGGGGCAAACAGGCGCATGGGGCACTCCTTGGGGCAGTAGAACAGGCCGCCGATTGTGCGCTGCTCCCTGTGTGGCCAGGCTCAGGCGGGTGGCTGCGCCGCCAGCGCAAACAACGCGTGCCGGCTGTGGATGCCCAGCCGGGCGAAGGCGCGGTTGCGGTAGGTTTTCACGGTGGAAGGCGCCACGCCCAGGTCGGCGGCAATGCCGTCTTGCGTCCAGCCCTTGAGCAGGCGCTCGCACACCGCGCGCTCGCGGTCGGGCAGGTCGGCCAAAAAGCCGGGGCCCGCCGTCGGCATGGACCGTGGTGGCGCACCGATGGCGGCGCTGGTCTGCACGCAGGCCAGCAGCGAAGGCGCCAGGGTCCGCACGGCGTCGATGGCATTGTCGGAAAACGCGTTCTGCTCCGTGGTGCGGTAGAGGTTCAGCGCGAACAGGCCCTGCTCGCCGGTGGCTGACACGATGGACAGGCGCTCGCGCAGGCCGTGGCGCTGGTAAATCTGGGCGCGGTGCGGGGGCGGGATTTCCTTGGCCACCCAGTGCATCACCGCCATGGCGCCCGGCTGCAGGTGCTCGCGGGCGATGTGGAAGGTTTCGTCCTGCCGGTACAGGCCTTGCTGGTACACCATCCAGGAGTCCAGCGTCCCGTCGGCGGCCTGGTAGCAGCCCACGGTGTGCAGCTTGGGGGCATGGTCGGCAAAGACCGTGTACACCGACATCCAGCAAAACGGCATCCAGCGGTTGAGCTGCGCCAGCGCCGCATGGCCAAAGTCGGGGCGTCCGATGCTCGCAATCACCCCGGCCAGCGCTTGTTGCGCGGTCTCCAGTCCCCCCGCGGCGGGGCTGGCAGGGGTCACCGGGATCAGCTGCATGGGGGCTCCAAAGCGGGGGATGGGGAAGGAATCGGGGACCGGCATTTTAGGCAGGGGCCCCGCCTGCCAGCACGGCGCCTGGGGGTTTTCCTGTCCACCTTTTGGGGGACAAGGTCGGGTACCGTGCACACCTACGATGGCGACATGGACGGTGTGGCCCCAGAGGGGCGCTGTCTTCTTGCAACCGCTTTTGTTCCAGGACGTTCACCATGGCTTTTTCCGTTTCGCGCCGCACCGTCGGTGCCCTTGCCGCCAGCCTCTGCGCGGCCCTTGCGGCGCCGGGCTTTGCCCAGACCGCCACCTACCCCGATAAGCCCGTCAAGCTCGCCGTGGGCTTTGCCCCCGGCACCGGCCCCGATGTGCTTGCCCGCACCTTGGGCATCAAGCTGGGTGAGAACCTCAAGCAGTCCGTGGTCGTCGAAAACCGCACTGGCGCAGGCGGCCAGATTGCGGCTGGCGCCATCGCCAAGGCCCCTGCCGATGGCTACAACGTGCTGATTGCCGATGTCAGCGCCATCAGCATTGCCCCGGCCGCGTTCAGCAAGCTGCCCTACGACCCCGCCAAGGAGCTGGTGCCCGTGGCCGAGGTGGCCCGCACCGACTTCATCCTGGTCGTGCCCGCCAATGCGCCGGTGCAGTCGGTGGCCGACTTTGTGCGCGCGGCCAAGGCCCAGGGCGGCAAGGTCAACTTCGCCACCTTCGGTGCGGGCACGCCCGGCCATTTCGGCGCGAACATGCTGGGCGACATGGCCGGTTTCCCGGTCGAGACCATCCATTTCCGCGACACTGGCTCGGCTGTGCAGGCCATCGTCGCAGGCGAGGTCCAGGGCGCGCTGGTGTCCACCGCACTCGGCGTGGCGCAGATCAAGGGCGGCAAGATGCGCGGCCTGGCCACCACCGCGCCCCAACGCAGCGCGCTGCTGCCCGAGCTGCCCACCTTTGCCGAAGCGGGCTATCCCAAGGCCGACTTCTCCGCCTGGTTCACGCTGTTTGTGCCCACCGGCACCCCGCCGCAGGTCGTGGCCACGCTGAACGCCCAGGCCGTCAAGGCCGTGCAGTCGCCCGAGATCAAGAAAAAGCTCGAAGACGCGGGCTTCAGCGTCTCTGGCACCTCGCAGGAAGAGGCCAAACGCCTGGTCGATGCCGAGCGCGTGCGCTGGGCCCAGGTCGTCAAGGCCAGCGGCTTCAAGGCCGACTGAACTGGATCTCCCCCCTTTAGACTTTTTGGATTGCCGCCCCCATGTACTACGAACCCGGCCGCCAGCCCCATGGCCTGCCCTACGACCCCTTCAAGTCCTGCGTCGTGCCGCGCCCGATCGGCTGGATTTCCACCGTCAGCCGCGACGGCATTCCCAACCTGGCGCCCTACAGCCAGTTCCAGAACATCAGCTTCGACCCGCCCACGGTGATGTTCTCCGCCAACCAGACCTCGGCCGGCGAGCGCAAGGACAGCACCGTGAACGCCGAGCAGACCGGCGAGTTTGTCTGGAACATGGCCACCTACGACCTGCGCGAGGCCGTCAACCGCAGCTCCGAGGAGTTCCCGCCCGAGGTGGACGAGTTCGAGGTCTGCGGCCTGACCAAGGTCCCGTCGCGCCTGGTGCGGCCGATGCGCGTGGCTGAGTCGCCCATCCAGTTCGAGTGCCAGTACCTGCAGACCGTGCGCATCCCCGGCAACGGCCCCATGGGCACGGTGGACGTGGTGTTTGGCCGCGTACTGGCTGTGCACATCGCCGATGCGTTTCTGACGCCCGACGGCCGCATCGACATTCCGCGCATCCGGCCGCTGGCCCGCCTGGGCTATTACGACTACACCTCGGTGGACCACACCTTCACCCTGCCCACGGTGATGACCGTGGGTGGCCGTGCCGGGCTGGAAGGCTCGCCCGACAAGGCCCGCGCCGCGCTGGGCGCCTGAGGGACCGGTAGCCGTCTGGGCCGTCTCTGCCGGGACGGCTGCTTCCTGCGGGGCACGGTTACGATCCCCGCATGACCGTTCATTACGAAAGCCTGCAACAGGCCAGCCTGTATTCCGAAGCCTTTGGCGTGGCACCGCCCGACGCGCTGGGGGAACGCCACTTGTGGCCGCGCATGCCCGGGTGCTTGATCCGCAGCGCGCCCGTGACCGGCGACGCTCCTGAAGCGCCGTCCGTCCCGGGGCGCGTGTTGGTCCCCGCCCAATGGGGCCTGGTGCCGCACTGGGTCAAATCGGCGTCGGACGGGCGGCTGCGCGCGCCCAAGCTGGTCAACGCCAAGGCGGAGACCGCTGCCACAGCCACCGCCTTTCGGGATGCCTGGCTCCAGGGCCAGCGCTGCATCGTGCCGATGCAGGCCTTTTTTGCCGACGACTGGCGCAGCGGCAAGGCCGTGCCCACCCGCATCGCCCGCGTGGACGGCAAGCCCATGGGCGTGGCCGGCCTGTGGGCGCAGTGGACCAGCCCCGAGGGCGAGGCCCTGCTGAGCTACACCCTGCTCACCGTCGCGGCCCAGAGCCACGCCCTGATGCAGCGCTACCAGCCCCCCGGCAGCGAAAAGCGCATGCCCGTCATCCTGGGCGAAGGCGCCTACGACGCTTGGCTGAACGCCCGTGTGGAAAAAGCCCCCGAATTCATGCGCCAGTACGCCGCCCAGTGGCTGACCGCAAATCCGGTGGAGACCAAGGCCGACAAGGTGCCCAAGGGCTGGTTGGGTTGAGTCCTGCACACCATCTTTCTGTACATCATGCGCACAGCCCTCCGACCCCTGCTGGCCCTGGCATTGACCCTGGGTCTGTCCGCCTGCGGATTCCATGACGACACCAGTGCCCCGTTGGCGCAGTGCGCCACCCAGACCGAGCACACGCCTGAAACCCTGTCCGCCTGTGTGACGGCAGAGGGCGTGCAGTCCCACCTCGTGTCGCTGTCCGACATCGCGGCGGCAAACGGCGGTAACCGGGCCGCGGGAACGACGGGATTCAACGCGGCGCTGGACTACGCCAGGAAGGTGTTTCAGGACGCAGGGTATGCCGTCACCCTGCAACCCTTCAGCGTCCGCAGCTTCGCTTTGCTGAGCCCCGGAGTGCTGGAGCAGCGTAGCCCCAGCCCTGAGGTGATCGAGAGCGAGGTGTTTCTCCACTCGGGCCGTGGTGATGTCACCGCGCTGGTGGACATGCCATCGGTGCCCACCGGCTGCTTGCTACAGGATTTTGCTGGCTTTGTGCCAGGCCGCTTGGCGCTCATTCAGCGCGGTGACTGTTCGTTTCCCGAGAAGGCGCAGAACGCAGAGCAGGCAGGCGCATCGGGCGTGGTGATTTTTAACAACGTCGAGGGTCCGTTGCTGGGAGCGTTGTCCACTTCGTCCTCCCTGACCCTGCCTGTGGTCGCGATCACCCAGGAGGCTGGACTGCGCCTGGCTGCCCTGATCCCCCAGGGGCTGAGCCTGCGTGTGAAGGCGGATGTCCGCCGCGAACTGGTGACCACCTACAACTTGTTGGCCGAATCCCGCACCGGCCGGGACGATGCCGTGATCCTGGTTGGCGCCCACCTGGACTCTGCCGAGGAGGGGCCCGGCATCAACGACAACGGCTCTGGTGTGGCAGCCGTGCTGGAGACCGCCCGCCAGATGGCGCGTGTCCAGCCACTGAACAAGGTCCGCTTTGCCCTCTGGGGCGCCGAGGAAACCGGGCTGGAGGGCTCGACCCACTACGTCCAGACCCTGCCCACGGCGGAGAGGCTGCGCCTTGCGCTTTACCTCAATTTCGACATGCTGGCCTCGTCCAACGCGGGGTATTTCATTTTGGACGGCGACGGTTCGATGTCCCCCGACGGTATGGCCGGCGCGCCCGGTGCCGCAGCGATTGAGGACACCTTTACCCGCTACTACCGCCACCGTGGCGTTGACCCCAAGCCGATCGCGATGCATGCCTACAGCGACCACTGGCCCTTCTTCGCGGCGGGGGTGCCTGTGGGCGGCGTGGATGCTGGCGCTTACGCGCTCAAGACCCTGGAGGAGGCTACCCAGTGGGGCGGCACCGCCAACCAGCCCTTTGACAGCTGCTACCACGAGCCCTGTGATGACCTGTCCAACCTCAACCTCCAGGCCTTGGGTCTCAACGCTGGGGCTGTCGCCTGGGCCACGTTATCCCTGGCGAGCCAGCCCTGGACGTTCGAGAAAACAGCCATCCAGCGCCAGGCGCGGTCTGTGTCCCCGGCCAAGGTGCCGGCTGTGGCACCAGTGCGGGCGAAGCTGCGGTCGCCTTGGCACACCACCCACTGAGCACTGAGCCCCATCGCCTGCGCGACAACGTCCCCCCGGAGCCCCCATGACCCCCCACCTCTGGCTGCTGGCCCTGTGCCAAGGCCTGTTCCTGACCAACAACGTCGTTTTCATCGCCATCAATGGCCTGGTCGGGCTGGCGTTGGCGCCTTATGGCTGGATGGCCACCCTGCCCGTGATGGGCTACGTGGTGGGCGGCGCGCTGTCCACCCCGCTGGTGGCGCGCAGCCAGGCCCGCTGGGGGCGCAAGGTGTCGTTCCAGATCGGGCTGGCGGTGGCCATGGTGTCGGCCATGCTCTGTGCCTGGGCGGCGTTTTCGCGCAGCTTCGAGCTGCTGTGCCTGGCCACGCTGATCGCCGGCTACTACAGCGCCAACGGCCAGCTCTACCGTTTTGCCGCCGCCGAACTGGTGGCGCCCGGTTTCAGGGAAAAGGCCGTCTCCCTGGTGCTGGCCGGCGGCCTGATCGGCGCCATCGTCGGCCCGCAGCTCGCCAGCCGCACCCGCACCCTGTTTCCCGTGCCCTTTGCTGGTGCCTACGTCGCGCTGATCGGTGTGGCGCTGCTGGCCATGGTGCTGATGGCGTTCATCCGCTTTCCCGAAACCCCCAAGCCGGCTACCACCGGCGCCAAGGCGGCGCCTGCAGGCCGGCCGCTGTCCGAACTGATGCGCCAGCCCACCTTTCTGGTGGCGGTGATCGGCTCGGCGCTGGGCTATGGCGTGATGAACCTGCTGATGGCCGCGACCCCGCTGGCCATGCAGGTGTGCGGCTTTGGCTTTGACGATGCCGCCGTGGTGCTGCAGTGGCATGTGATCGGCATGTTCGCGCCAGGCTTCTTCACCGGCGACCTGATCAAGCGCTGGGGCGTGTTGCAAGTCATGGGCGTGGGCGTGGCGCTGAACCTGCTGTGCGTGGCCATCGCGCTGGCGGGGCTGGATTTCCAGAACTTTGGCGTGGCGCTGTTCCTGCTGGGCGTGGGCTGGAACTTCCTGTTCACCGGCGCCACCACCCTGGCCATGCAGGCCTACCGCCCCGAAGAAAAGGACCGCGCCCAGGCCGCCATCAACTTCTGCGTGTTCGCCACCATGGCGCTGACCTCGTTCTCGTCCGGCGCGCTGGTCACCACCCAGGGCTGGGCGTTGCTGAACCTGGGTTCGCTGTTGCCCATCCTGCTCACCGGCCTGGCCCTGGGCTGGCTGGCCTGGAAGCGCCGCCGGGCGGCGGCGAGGGTGGGATGATGCTCCTAAAATAAGAGCTAATACCGCTGGTATTGATTGGGCTAGAGGTCGATTTAGCTGGAGTTTTCACGCCAGCAAATCACCCACTGTCCCTTGCCAGCCCACGCTGGCGAGTTCGACGGCCGCGTCCAGGCCGGTGCTGGGGTAAAGCTCCCAGCGGTTGGCTGCGTTGCGCCGGAAGACTTCGACCCGGGGCGTGTCGGTGTCGATCAGGACATATTCCTGCAGGCGGTCCAGCAGCCGGTAGTGGGCAAACTTTCCGCCCCGGTCAAATGCCGCTGTGCTGGGCGACAGCACTTCCGCAATCAGGATCGGCTCGGTGAGGGTCTGCGCCTGGGCGTTGGCCAGGTCGCCGGGCTGGCAGGCCACCACCACATCAGGGTAGAAGAGGCTGTTGCTGGCCTGCACGTTCACTTTCACATCGGAGACGAACGCCCGGCAGGGGCTGCCCTTCAGGTGCTGGCGCAGGGTGGCGCCGGTGGCCAAGGTCGCGTTGTTGTGCGCCAGCGTGCCGCCGGCCATGGCGAACACCTCGCCATCGATGAACTCGCTGCGCTGGTCCTGCGTGGCTTCCCAGGCCAGGTAGTCGGCCACTGTGAACGGGGTGTGGGGCGATGGAGCAGTCATGGGCAGATTCTGGCATTGACCCTGCTGGGCCACAACGTCAGACGGGTGAATGGGTGCGCAGCCAGTCTTTCAGGGCGTCGTTCATGCGCGTCTGCCAGCCTGCGCCCCCGGCACGGAAGGCGGCCAGCACCTCCCGGTCGATGCGGATGGCGACTTGCTCTTTCACACCGCTGCCCGTCGGGCGGCCGCGCCGTTTGGCAGCGGCTGCCATGCCTGCCTGCATTTCATTCTTGGACAGAGGACGGTCGTCTTCATCAGCTCCATCCCAGACGTAATGCTGGTCTGCGGGGATGGCATGCACCGCAGCAAGCACCTCTGCGCGCGTCATGTCATTCGTCTTTTTCGAGCCATTCATGGTAGACCTCGCATTCCTCGCGGCTGGCTGGGCGAAAGCTGATCACACGCGCCGCGCCATCACGGTCGGTGTGCACCACCGTCAACACAGCCAGCACATTCAACACATAGGAAAACGACTGCACCCGGAGCTCACCGCCGCGCACGACGTCCACATCCAGCCGATAGGCCGAATCCAGAACCCAATGTGCCTGGGCAAAGTCCAAGCCGTGCTTGGCCAGGTTGCTGGCACGCTTGGCATCGTCCCAGGTCAATCGCGTTTCCATAAAAATTATTGTAGATGCGTTTAATTGCTGTGGACCTGTAGCTCGAATGGCTTTCCCTCCCACGGCCCCGCCAGGTTCTTCAGCAGCTGGTTGACCGCATTGAGCTGACGGTTGCGCACGTCCAGGGAACTGCGCTCGGCGCTGAGGGCGCTGGCCTGGGCGGTGACGACGTTCAGGTAGCTGACGGTGCCGGCGCGGTACTGGTTCTGGGCGATGTCTAGCGCGCGGCGGGCGCTGGCGACGGCGCTTTGCAGCACGGCCATTTCCTGTTGCAGCAGGGTGGCGGCCACCAGGTTGTCTTCCACTTCCTGCAGCGCCGTGAGCACGGTCTGGGTGTAGCTGGCCACGGCCTGCTCGTAGCTGGCGCCAGCGCTGTCGCGGGCGGCGCGGCGGGCACCGCCATCAAAAATCGCCCAGGCCAGGTTGGGTGCCAGCGACCAGACCGATTGGCCGGACGACAGCAAGCCGCCCAGCGTCGAATTGCGAAAGCCCCCGCTGGCCGTCAGCGTGACGGCGGGCAGCAGCGCGGCTTGCGCGGCGCCCACCTGCGCGGCAGCGGCCTGCACCTGGGCGGCGGCCGCGGCGATGTCGGGCCGGCGCGCCAGCAACTGGGCCGGCAGTTGCGGTGGCACGGCGGGTGCCGTCGGCACCTGGGCGACGCGGTCGCCCGACAGGCGGAAGGCGGCAGCCGGTTGGCCGACCAGGGTGGCCAGGGCGTTTTCGAGTTGCTGGCGCTGGATCTGCACTTCCAGCCGCTGCGCGCGGGTGGACTGCAGCTGGGTCTGGGCCTGGGCCACGTCGGCGGCCGAGGCTACGCCGGCCTGGTAGCGGTTTTCGGTCAGGCGCAGCGAGGTGGCGTAGGCCTCCAGCGTCTGGTCCAGCAGCTGGGCCACGGCCTCGCTGCTGCGCAGCGCGAAATAGGTCTGCGCCAGGCTGGCCTGCAGCGACAGGCGGGTGGCGGCCAGGGTGTGGCGGCTGGCCAGCAAGCGCGCATCGGCCGCGTCCACGCTGGCGGCAATGCGGCCCCAGAGGTCGATTTCCCAGTTGGCCAGCGCGGTCTGCGCGCCCACGGTGGTGACCGGGCTGCCGCCCGGCTGGGTCACGGCGCGGGTGGCGTTGGCGCCAACGTTCACCGTGGGGAACAGGCCGGCGCGGCTGCTGGCCACCGCCGCCTGGGCCACGCGCACGGCGGCGGCGCTGGCGGCCAGGCTGGGGTTGCGCTCGGCCAGCTGGGCTTGCAGCGCGTCCAGCACCGGGTCGTTGAACAGGGTCCACCAGGCGCTGGGGATGCCGGGCAGTTCGGCGCTGGCGCTGACCGGGGCGCTGTCCGTCGTCGGGGCCGTGGCGTGCTTGAACTGCGCCGGCATATCCAGCGCTGGCGGGCCGGGCGGGCGGGGGGCGCTGCAGCCGGCCAGCAGGGCCAGGGCGGCAGCGAGGGGGAGCAGGGCGAGGCGTTTAGGCAGCATGGGATGTCTCGGGGGCAGCAGGCGTGGGATTGTGCGGGGAGGCGCTGCGGCGTCCGGGGCGCCGAGGGCGCCACTGGCGCAGCCGGTCCAGCGCCACATAGACCACGGGCGTGGTGTAGAGCGTGAGCAGCTGGCTCAGCAGCAGGCCGCCGACCACGGCGATGCCCAGGGGCTGGCGCAGCTCGGCGCCGTCGCCCTGGCCCAGCGCCAGCGGCACAGCGCCCAGCAGGGCAGCAGCGGTGGTCATCAGGATGGGCCGCAGCCGCAGCTGGGCCGCGCGGTAGATGGCCTGCGCCGCGCTGGCACCGGTGGCCCGCTGGTGGGCGAGCGCGAAGTCGATCATCAGGATGGCGTTCTTCTTGACGATGCCGATCAGCAGGATCACGCCAATCATCGCGATCAGCGAGAACTCGGTCTTGAAAGCCTGTAGCGCCAGCAGCGCGCCGACGCCGGCCGAGGGCAGGGTGGACAGGATGGTCAGCGGGTGGATCAGGCTCTCGTACAGGATGCCCAGCACCAGGTACATGGTGACCAGCGCCGCCAGGATCAGCAGCGGCTGCGTGCCCAGGCTTTTCTGGAAGCCCTTGGCCGTGCCTTCGAAGGTGCCGCGGATCGACACCGGCACGCCCAGCTCGGCCAGGGCGTTGGTGATGGCTTCGGTGGCGCTGGACAGGCTGCCGCCCTGGGGCAGTTCAAAGCTCACCGTGGTGGCCGGGGTGCCCGACTGGTGGTTCACGGCCAGCGGCGCCAAGCTGGGCTGCAGGCGCGCCACGCTGGTCAGCGGCACGGTCTGGCCCGTGCTGGTCACCAGCGGCAGGTCGCGCAGGCTGTCGGGGCCCTGCAGGCGGTCTTCGGCCAGTTCCAGCACCACGCGGTACTGGTTGAGCGGGTTATGGATGACCGCAATCTGCCGCTGGCTGAAGGCGTTGGACAGGGTGGCGTCGAACTGGCGCATGGTCAGGCCCTGCCGGGCGAGTGCGTCGCGGTCCACCGCCAGCAGGGTTTGCAGGCCCCGGTCTTGCTGGTCGGTGTTGACGTCGGTGATTTCGGGCAGCCGCGACAGGGCCTGGCGGATGCGCGGCTCCCAGGTGCGCAGCTCTTCCAGGTCGTCGGATTGCAGGGTGTATTCGTAGCTGGAACTGGATTGGCGCCCGCCGATGCGGATGTCCTGCTGCTGGAACATCGACAGCCGGGCGCCGGGCTCTTTGGCCAGGGTTTTGCGCAGGCGCTCGATGACCTGTTCGGCGCTTTCACTGCGTTCGCTGCGCGGCTTGAGCGTCAGGAACATCGCCGCGTTGTTGCGCTGCCAGCCGCCGGTGAAGCCGGTGACATGCGCCACGGCCGGGTCTTCGCGCACCAGGGCCACAAAGCGCTCCAGCCGCTGCTGCATGGCCTGGAAGGACGTGGCCTGGTCCGCGCGGATAAAGCCGCCGATGCGCCCGGTGTCCTGCGTCGGGAAAAAGCCCTTCTCGATCGCGCCGTAGAGGTGCACGTTCAGCCCCACCACCGCGGCGAGCACCAGCAGCGTCACGGCCTGGTGGCGCAGCACCCAGGCCAGCGAGTGGCGGTAGCCGCGCAGCAGGGCCGCCTGCACCCAGCTGGATAGCCGGCTTGCCCAACCGACCCGACGTGGCGGGGCTTGCGGCGGCGCGTGGCGCAGCAGCGCGGCGCACATCATGGGCGTGGTGGTCAGCGACACCACCATCGACACCAAAATCGCCGCCGACAGCACCACCGCGAACTCGCGGAACAGCCGCCCCACGATGCCGCCCATCAGGAAGATGGGAATGAACACCGCAATCAGCGACAGGCTGATCGACACCACGGTGAAGCCAATTTCCCGCGTGCCATCGAGCGCCGCTTGCAAGGCGGTCTTGCCCCGCTCCAGGTGGCGGGTGATGTTCTCCAGCACGACGATGGCGTCGTCCACGACGAAGCCGGTGGCAATGGTCAGTGCCATCAGCGAGAGGTTGTCCAGCGTGTAGCCGCACAGGTACATCACGCCGAAGGTGCCCGCCAGCGAGACCGGCACCGCCACGCTGGGGATCAACGCCGCCCGCACCTTGCGCAGAAACAGGAACACCACCAGGATCACCAGGCCCACGGCCAGCGCCAGCGCATGCTCCACCTCGCGCAGCGCGGCGCGGATGGGCGGGGTGCGGTCGGAGACCACCGTCAGGTCGATGGCCGCCGGAATGCTGGCCTGCAAGCGGGGCAGCAGCGCATAGACCTGGTCCACCGCCTCGATGATGTTGGCGCCCGGTGACTTGTAGAGCATCAGCAGCACGGCGGGCTTGCCGTTGGCCATGCCGTAGTTGCGGGTGTCCTGCACCGAATCCGTGACCTCGGCCACGTCCGACAAGCGCAGCGCGCTCCCGTTTCGATAGCGGATCACCACCGGCGCGTAGTCCTGCGCCGTGCGGGACTGGTCGTTGGCGCCGATCTGCCAGCTGCGCTGGCCGTCGTCCAGCACGCCCTTGGGCCGGTTGGCGTGGCTGGCAGTGACGGCCACGCGTACGTCGTCGAGCGCCAGGCCGTTGGCGGCCAGTCGCTGGGGATCGACGCGGATGCGCACCGCTGGCAGCGCGCCGCCACCCAGGTCCACCTGACCAATGCCTTCGATCTGCGCCAGGCGCTGGGCCAGCACGGTGGAGGCGGCGTCGTACAGCTGGCCCCGGCCCAGCTGGTCGGAGGTCAGCGCCAGGATCATCACCGGTGCGTCGGCCGGGTTGGCCTTGCGGTACTGGGGGTTGCTGGGCATGCCGCTGGGCAGCAGCGTACGCGAGGCCTGGATGGCGGCCTGAACGTCGCGGGCGGCGCTGTTGATGTTGCGGTCCAGGTCGAACTGCAGCGTGATGCGCGTGCTGCCCAGCGTGGAGCGCGAGGTGATTTCCGTCACGCCCGCAATGGCGCCCAGCGCCCGCTCCAGCGGCGTGGCCACCGTGGCGGCCATGGTCTCGGGCGAAGCGCCGGGCAGGGCCGCGGTGACCGAGATCGTCGGGTACTCGACCTGCGGCAGCGGCGCGATGGGCAGCTGAAAGAACGCGATCACCCCCGCCAGCGCCAGCCCCAGGGTCAGCAGCAGGGTGGCGATAGGCCGGTGGATGAATGCGGCCGACAGGTTCACGGCGCGCCTTTCGCCCGCCGGGCCCAGCGGTCAAAAGCCAGGTAAATCACCGGGGTGCTGAACAGCGTGAGCAATTGGCTGGCCAGCAGCCCGCCCACCA
>CAYZPX010000029.1:0-18831 GCA_964480105.1 uncultured Burkholderiaceae bacterium
ACATCGTCTCAGCATTGCTGTGGGGGGGGCGAAAGATGTGGGTAATGGGATGCCCTGAACCGACGGGCTGTCAAGGATGCGCTCGACGCGCTGGCACCGATCTCTGGAAGTTGTATGCGCCTGGACTGAAGGGCATTGTTACTGCCCTCGGAACGTGCTTACAACACCCGTTCAATCGAAAGTTGAATGAAAAATTTAACCGATAGTACAACAAAAAGTTCAGATGAAATTGAACAGAAATTTAGGGTTCCAGCATGGATCAAAAGCTGGAATTTGCCGCGCGTTTGCAGGCCGCCATGCAGGCTGCGGGCTTGGAGCCACGACCTGCGGTGCTGCTGAATCTGTTCAACGCCCATTACTGGGGCAGGTCAGTCACGTTCCAAGCGGTGTCACGCTGGTTGCGAGGGGAGTCCATTCCGGCCCAGGACAAATTGATCACCCTGGCTGAGGTGCTCAAGATCGAACCCGAGGTGCTGCGCTTCGGGGAAAGGGTGCGCAAGTCGGTGCAACAACAGCGCCAGCGCTGGGACGAGGGTGTGGGCTATCTGGAACGCGAAACCTTCGACGCCTTCCTGCAACTGCCGGCGCCGCAGCGCAAGCTGATCCGCGAGGTCATCCTGACGTTCGCCAAGGTGCATGGCGAAGCGGAGGGGCCGCCCGGCACAGAGGGCGCATGACGGGCCTGGCGCCTCAACCTACGATTGCGGCAACTCGGAAAGGAATGCCATGCGCACTATCTCCATCCGCCTCGACAAAACCCTGATTCATGCCGCACGCGTGGCCGCCAAGGCGGAATTCCGCACAGTGCAGGGGCAGGTCGAGTACTGGGCCAAGGTGGGACGCGCCGCGCTGGACAACCTGGACCTGCCCGTGTCCTTCATCGCCGAGAGCCTGGTGAGCCTGGTGAGCCTGGCGGAACCCCGCGAGGACAGCACGCTGTTTGTGCCACGCAGCAGCTCCACCGACGCCACAGCCAGCGTGGCCACGCTGACGCGCGCGCCTCATTCAGACAAGTAAAAAAGGTTCAGACGGCCTGCGCCGGTGCCATCACCAGCGCCGTCCCCACCTCGGCGCCATGGGCATGCAGGCGCTTGCGCATGCAGAGCACGGCCTTGTCCTTGCTGAGGAGCACGGCGGCGTGGGCGGCGGCCAGGTCGATGAATTTCTGGTCGTCGGCGTCCTTGCAGGCGGCGGGCACCCGCGGGGGCTCGGCGCACCACTGGACCTGGGCTTCGTAGGACTGCACGACGGCCTCGGCCTGCAGGCCGTAGTAGGCGACGCGGGGGGCGATCTGCGGGTAGGCCAGCACGCGGGCCAGTTCGTCGCGCATCACGGGGGTGGCGATCCAGCGCAGGGCGCCGTCGGCCAGCAGCTGGCGCACGGGGGCGATGGCGGGGTCGTTGAATACCAGCAGGTCCAGGACGATGTTGGTGTCCAGGACCAGCGGGCGGGGCGCCGGCGCCGCCTGCGCCTGGTCGGCCAGGGGCCAGCGCAGTTCAAAGCGCATCGGGAGACTCCGGGGCTGGCGAGGCACCATGGGCGTTCGCCGCGCGCGGGCCGCGCGCCGAGCCGGCGACGAGGTCGAAGCGGAACAGCCGGCATTCGATGGGGCCGTTCCACATGGGCACGCGGCGCGATTCCTTCAGGCGCATCTTGCCGGGCAGTTTGAGGTCGGGGGTCAGCATCCAGGCCTGCCAGCCGGCGTAGTGCTTTTTCCAATGGGCGGCGAGCTGGGCGAAGAATTCGCCGCCGTCGTCGGTGTGCGCGGCTTCGCGGCCCACGGCGGTGCCCCGGGCGCGCTCGGCGGCGCGTTCCTGGGCGTTGCGCCCGGCCTGGCCGGCGGCAGCAATGCGCTCGCCATAGGGCGGGTTGAGCAGCATCAGGCCCGGCGCCTCGCAGGGAGGCATGCGCTGCAGGGCGTCGCCGCCGCGCAGCTGCACGGCCTGGGCCACGCCGGCGCGCTCGGCGTTGCGCTGGGCGAAGTCCACCATGCGGTGCGCCACATCGCTGCCAAAAATGGGCACAGGGCTTGCCTGGATGGCGCTTTCAGCTTCTTTTTTAATAGCATCCCAAACATGGGCCTGGTAGGGGATGAGCTTTTCAAAGGCAAAGCGCCGGCGCAGGCCGGGCGGGATGCGGCAGGCGATCTGCGCGGCCTCGACCACGACGGTGCCGCTGCCGCAGCAGGGGTCGTACAGCGGCATGGGCGTGGGGCCGTGGGGGTCCCAGCCGCTGGCGGCGATCATCGCGGCGGCCAGGGTTTCCTTGAGCGGGGCATCGCCCTTGTCCTCGCGCCAGCCGCGCTTGAACAGGGGCTCGCCCGAGGTGTCGATGTACACGGTGGCCTGGTCGGTGGTCAGGTGCAGGTGCACGCGCACGTCGGGCCACTGGGTGTCGACGTCGGGGCGCACGCCGGTCTTGGCGCGGAAGCGGTCGGCTACGGCGTCCTTGATGCGCAGCGCGGCGAAGTTCAGGCTGTTCAGCGGGCTGTGCTGGGCGGTGACCTCGACCTTGAAGCTCTGGCGCGGGGTGAACCAGATTTCCCAGGCGATGCCGCTGGCCAGGGCGTACAGGTCCTGCTCGTTGCGGTACAGGCCTTCGGCCAGCTGGACCAGCACGCGCTGGGCCAGGCGGCTGTGCAGGTTCAGGCGCATGGCGTCGCGCCAGCTGCTGCGCAGCAGCACGCCGCCGCGGGCCGTGAGCAGGTCGCGCCCCGCCAGCCCGGTGAGGGCATGGACTTCATCGGCCAGATGGCCCTCGACCCCGGCGGCGCAGGGCAAAAACAAGGTGAGTGCGTTCATAGAGGGGGTTGAGCATACGCGCTCCGGCCGCCCCGCGACTGGAGCGGCCGACGGCGTTCAGTCCAGGGTGATGCCCTCGCGCTGGATCAGGGCGCCCCACTCCGCCACCTCGCTGCCCACGCGCCTGGCGAAGGTGGCGGGATCGACCATCACCACCTCGCCCTGGGCCGAGAGGCTGGCCACGGCGGCGCTGTCGTCCTGCACGGAACGGGCGATGGCATGCAGCTTCTGCACGACCGGGGCCGGCACGCCGGCGGGGGCGAGCAAGCCGATCCAGAAGGTCACCTGCAGGGGGCCGGCGCCGGCTTCCTCCAGGGTCGGCACGTCGGACAGCTGGGCCATGCGCCGGGCGGCGGTGACGGCCAGCGGCCGCAGCTTGCCGGCCTTGATGTGGGGCAGCGCGGTCCAGGTGTCCAGGCCGGCGTCCAGCTCGCCGCCCAACAGGGCCAGTTGCGCCTGGGCGGCCGATTTGTAGGGCACATGGGTGGTTTTGACCTTGGCCCGGTTGCTGAGCATGGCAAAACCCAGGTGGGCGATGTTGCCGGTGCCGGCGGAGCCGTAATTGAGCTTGCCGGGGTGCTGGGCGGCAAACTGCGCCAGGTCCCGGAACGAGGCCACGCCCTGTTTTTGCGCCCATTCCGCGTTGGCGACAAGGATGAAGGGGGCCTCCAGCACCAGGGTGATGGGCGTGAGGTCTGTGGCCTTGTAGGGCACCTTCTTGTAGAGCTGGGGGTTGATCGTGACGCTGCTGGAGTTGGTGACCAGCAGGGTGTGGCCGTCGGGCGCGGCCTTGGCGGCCTCGGCCACGCCGATCAGGCCGTTCGCGCCGGCCTTGTTGTCCACCACCACGGGCTGGCCCAGGGCCTTGCCCAGGCGGTCGGAGAGCACGCGGGCCACGCTGTCGGTGAACGAGCCAGCCGGGAAGGGCACCACCATGCGCAGGGGCCGGCTGGGCCAGGCGGCGTCTTGCGCGAGGGCCGGGCGGGCCATCCAGCCGGTGGCGGCGGTGAGCGCCACGAGCGCCCCGGCCACGGTGCGGGCCAGGCCCGTGCGGCGGGACAGGCGAAGGTTGTGTCTCATCTTGGATCCTTTCATGGGTGGTCAACAGAGATCAGGCGGCCCGGCCGGGTGGCTTGGGCCGGGCCGTGGTGCCCGTGATGCCCTGGTGTTCCAGCGCGGCCAGGGCTTCGGGCCCCAGGCCCAGCAAGCCCCCCAGCACCTCGGCGTTGTGCTGGCCCAGGGTGGGCGCCACGCGCTGGATGGGCTCGGGGCCGGCCCCCTGGCGAAACGGCGGGGTGCTGCAGGGAAAGCGGCCCACCTGGGCACGCTCGACCTCGCACCAGAACCCCCGCGCCGCCAGGTGCGGATCGGCCAGGACCTGCGCCATGGGCCGCACCACGCCCGCCGGCACACCCGCTGCCTGCAGGCGCTGCATGGCCTCGTCGGCGGGGTGCTGCAGGGTCCAGGCGGTGATGGCTTCGTCCAGGCGTTCGTGTCGGGCGCGGCGGCCTGCGGCCAGGGCCAGCGCGGGGTCGCGGGCCAGGTCGTCCCGGCCCAGCAGGCGGCACAGGGCGGGCCACTGGGCGTCCTCCGTCAGGCCCAGCACGATCCAGGCATCGTCACCAGCGCAGCGGTAGCAGCCCTGGGGCGCCTGCACCGGATGGCGGTTGCCCTGGCGCGGCGGCACCTGCCCCGTGGCGGACTGGGCCACGAGGAACGGCGCGGCCAGCGGCAGCATGGCCTCGACCTGGGACAGGTCGATGTGCCGCCCCTGCCCGCCCGACTGGCGCAGCAGCAGGCCCAGCAGCATCGCGGCCCCGGCATTCAAGCCCCCGATGGGATCGCCGTAGGCATAGGAGGTCATGGCGGGCGGCCCCTGCGGGTGGCCGGTGTACAGCGGCAGGCCGCTGGCCTGCTCCAGGGTGCCGCCGTAGGCACGCAGGTGGCTCCAGGCATTGCCCAGCCCGAAGGCGGGCATCGACAGGGTGAGCAGGCCGGGGTTGGCGGCGCGCAGCGCAGGGGCGTCCAGCCCCAGCTTGGGCAGGACCTCGGCGGAGTAGTTCTCGATGAGCGCATCGGCCGTCTCGACCAGGCGCAGCAGCAGCTGGCGGCCTTCGGGGTGGGTCAGGTCCAGGGTGATGCCGCGCTTGTGGCGGTTCATCATGTTGAAGTTGCTGTTCTTCTCGTAGAGCCGGTCGCGGTAGAAGGCTTCGGTGAAGTTCGCGCCGCGCCACCAGTCGGGGTAGCTGGTGCTTTCGACCTTGATGACGTCCGCCCCCAGGTCCGCCAGGGTGCGCGACGCCAGGGGGCCGGCCCAGCCCATGCTCAGGTCGATGACCCGCAGGCCCTGCAAGGGCGGGTGCTCGCGCGGCGCGGGCCGGCGCGGAGCCACGGCACGGGCCAGGCCCCCGGCGCGGTACCAGGCGTTGTCGGCCCCCAGCGCAGGGGCCTGGCCCTGGCGGTGTGGACCGGCCGCCCCCAGCGGCAGGGGCACGGCGGGCCCTTCGAAGCGCGCCGCGCCCAGGCCCACCTGGGCAAAGGCGCCGCGCTGGCGGTGCACCGGCTGCTGCAGCAGCTGGGCCATGGTGGGCACAAGGACCACCGGGTGCTTGCGCGCGCCCAGCTCGGCCAGCCACTCCTGGGCGCTGCGCTGGCGGAAGGCCTGCACCAGGAAAGCCTCGACCTCGTCCGCATGCTGCATGCGGTCCGGCCCGGCGGCAAAGCGGGGGTCACGGGCCCAGTCGCTGCGGCCCAGGGCCTCGCACAGCGCGGTCCATTGGGGCAGCGTGTGGGTGAAGATGCCGATCCAGCCCTCGGCCGTTTCGTAGATGCCGGCGGGGTGGGTGCCGCAAAAGCGGTTCACGCCCAGCCGCCGCTGGGGGTGGCGCCCATCGAGCACCATGCCGGCCTCCATCTCCACCACGCCGAAGGCCAGCTCGTGCAGGCTCAGGGTGTAGCGGCGGCTGCCCTGCCCCCGGCCGATCCAGGCCGCGACCGCGGCAGAAAACATGCCCAGCCCGCCCACGATGCCCGTCTGCAGGTCGTGGGGCATGTGGGGCGGCCCCTCGACGGGACCGCTGGCATGGACCGCGCCGGCCAGCGCACGGCAGACGGCTTCGCTGCCCCGGTAGCCGGCATACGGCCCGTGCGCGCCGAACCAGGTGAGATCGACCTGGATGGGCACGTGCCCGGCGGGGTCCTCGCCCGGCGCCGCCACCCACAGGGGTGTGGCCAGCACGGACACGCCCTGGGCGAGCGCCCGGGCGTCCAGCACCACATCGCAGCTGCGCGCCAGGGCCGCCAGCCAGGCCGGGGCCTGCGGGCCCGCGGTCTCGGTGGCATCGGCGGTGACGCTGCGCTTGTGGGTGTTCATCCAGGCGAACAGCGCGCTTTCCGGCGGCGCGCCGGGGCTGGGCTCGACCAGGGGCGGCATCTGGCGCCAGGGATCGCCCGCGCGGGGCTCCACCTTGATGACTTCGGCGCCAAAGTCCGAGAACAGCTTGCCGGCGTAGGCCAGCGCAGGGCCGCTGCCGATTTCCAGCACGCGCAGGCCGCGCAAGGCCAGGAGGGACAGATCGGGATCTGGGGGCATGGTGACGACTCCGGAAATGGTCAAGGCCGAGGCAAAGCGGCAGGGTTCACCAGGCGTCCACGAAGGAGCGCCGTGGCCGCTGGGCACGCACGGCGGCGGAGGCGATGCCCTGGGCGACCCACTGGCGCGTCTGCGCAGGGTCTATCACGGCATCAATCTCCACGGCGGCGGCGGTGCTCAGGGCGTGGCCGCGCTCGTAGGCCTGGGCCACCAGGCGCTCGTACAAGGCCCGGCGCTCGGGGCCGTCGGGCACGGCCTCCAGCTCTTTCTTGAACCCCAGCTGGATGGCCCCTTCCAGCCCCATGGGCCCGAACTCGCCGGTGGGCCACGAGATCGTGAAATTGGCCGAGCGGAACCCGCCCCCCGCCATGGCCATGGCGCCCAGGCCATAGCCCTTGCGCAGCGTGACCGCCAGCAGGGCCACGCGCAGTTTGGCCGCGGTCAGGAACATGCGGGAGACATGCCGCACCTGGGCCTGGGCCTCCACGTCCGGCCCCACCATGAAGCCGGGGGTGTCGATGAGGGACACGATGGGCAGGCCATGCGCATCGCACAGCTGCATGAAGCGCGCGGCCTTGTCCGCGGCATCGGGGTCGATGGCGCCGCCCAGGTGGTGCGGGTTGTTGGCCAGGATGCCCACGGGCTGGCCTTCCACGCGGGCCAGGGCGGTATGGATGCCGACGCCAAAACCGCCGCGCAGCATCAGCACGCTGCCCACGTCGGCCAGGCCCTCGATGGCCTGGCGGCTGTCGTACACGCGCAGGCGGTTTTCCGGGACGACATGGCGCAGGGCCCGGGGATCGGGCGCGGTCCAGTGCGGCACGCGCCCCTGGAACATCGAGAGGTAGTGCTTGGCGACGCGCACGGCCTCGGCCTCGTTCTCGACCAGCACATCGATCACGCCGTTGGCGAACTGCACCGCCGCCGGCCCCACGGCCTCGGGCGGGAAGACGCCCAGGCCGCCGCCTTCGATCATCGCGGGCCCGGCCATGCCGATGTTGGTCGAGCGGTCGGCAATCACCACGTCGCAGCAGCCCAGGAAGGCGGCGTTGCCGGCAAAGCAGCGCCCCGAGGCGATGCCGACCACCGGCACCTCGCCGCTGAGTTCGGCAAAGGCGGCAAAGGAGGGCTGGTACAGGCCGGAGACGGAGGGAAAGTCCACGTCGCCCGGCCGCCCGCCACCGCCTTCGGCCAACAGGACCAGGGGCAAGGCATCCCGCAAGGCGACTTCCACCAGGCGGTCGGTCTTGATGTGGTTGCGCTTGCCCTGGGTGCCCGCGAGCACGGTGGCGTCGTAGGCCATCACGGCGCTGCGCGCTTTCTCGGGGCCGAACAGGGCGCCATTGACCCCGCCAATGCCGGTGACCAGGCCATCGGCGGGGGTGTTGGCGATCAGGTCCGCCTGGCTGCGGCGGCTGGCCTGGGCCGCCAGGGCCAGGGCACCGTATTCGACGAAGGTGCCGGGGTCGCACAGGTCGGCCAGGTTCTCGCGGGCGGTGCGCTGGCCGCGGGACCGCCGCTTGGCCACGGCGGCGGGACGGGCCTCGTCAGAGAGGACGGCATGGCGATCGCGCACGCGCTGCAGGTCGGGGCGGATGGCGTCCAGGTCGATGGCTTGGCTGGCCTGTGCGGTGGCGGCATCGCCCTCGGCGGGTGCCAGCACCAGCAGGATCTGTCCCTCGCCCACCTGGGCGCCGGCTTCGCGCCGCAGGGCCAGCACCCGGCCGCTGGCGTGGGCCGTGACCGCATGCTCCATCTTCATGGCCTCCAGGATGGCCACGGTCTGGCCCGCCTGCACGGCCTCGCCCACCTGCACGGCGAGCTCCACCACACGGCCTGTCAAGGGTGCACACACCGCCATCTGGCCTTCGTCGGCGGCCTCGTCCGGCGCGGCGGGGGGCTGTGGGCGCTCGGAGCGCGGGGTGGCGGCCTCTCCCAGCAGGGCCTCGCGGCGCTGCTCGGCCTCGGCCAGGGCCTGCGCGGCCTCCAGGAGCTGCGGCAGCACGGCCTCGACATGCCGGGTGTGCACCGCCTGTGCCACGAAGTCGTCGCGCGCCACCAGGGCGCGCAGCAAAGGCAGGTTGGTGGGCACGCCCACGATACGGAACTCCGCCAGGCTGCGCTGCAGGCGCCGCACCGCATCGGCAAAGGAGGGGCTCGCGCTGCGCACGATCAGCTTGGCCAGCAGGGTGTCGAAGTTCGGCGAAGGCCGGTAGCCGGTGTAGCCGTGGGTGTCCACGCGCACCTCGGGGCCCGACGGCGGGTCAAAGCGCTCCAGCACGCCCTGGGCGGGGCGGGCCAGGCCCTGCGCATCGGTGGATTCGGCGTTGATCCGCACCTGGATCGCATAGCCCCGCACCGGCGGTGGGTCGGCGGGGTCCAGCCCGGCCTCGCGCAGGGAGACCCCGGCCGCCAGGCGCAGCTGCAAAGCCACCAGGTCCACGCCGGTCACCTGCTCGGTCACGGTGTGCTCCACCTGCAGCCGGGGGTTGGCCTCGATGAACACAAAGCCCTGCTGCGCCCTGGCCTCGTCCTCCTCCACGAGGAACTCGAACGTCCCCAGGCTGCGGTAGCCCACGTGGCGCGCCAGGGTGCAGGCGGCCTCGGTGATGCGCGCACGCAGCGTGGGCGCCAGCACCGGGCTGGGGGCAATTTCCACCAGTTTCTGGAAACGCCGCTGCAGGGTGCAATCGCGTTCGCCGAGCGCAAGCACCTGGGTGCCATCGCCCACGATCTGCACTTCGATGTGGCGGGCACGGCGCACCAGGCGTTCGGCATACACGGCGTCCACGCCAAAGGCGGTCTGGGCCTCGGAGCGGCAACGGGCGTAGGCCTGTTCCAGGTCCTCGCGCTGGCGCACCACGCGCATGCCCCGCCCGCCCCCGCCCCCCACGGCCTTGATCACGATGCCGGCACCGCCCTGGGCCTCGAAGAAGCGGGCGATGTCTTCGAGCGCGGCGCCCCCCGGGGTGGCGGGCATGACCGGCACCCCGCATTCCCGGGCCAGGGCCAGGGCCTGGCCCTTGTCGCCGAACAGCGCCAGCTGGGCGACGCTGGGGCCCACGAAGCACAGGCCCGCGTCCTGGCAGGCCTGGGCGAAATCGGCCCGCTCGCTCAGGAAGCCGTAGCCCGGGTGGATGGCGTCGCAGCCCGCCGCGCGGGCGGCGGCCAGCAAGGCGGGGATGTCCAGGTAGGCCGCCGGCCCGGTGCCCGCGAGCGCCTGGGCCTCGTCGGCGAGCAGGCGGTGCCGGGAATGGGCATCGTCCTGGGAATACACGGCCACGGTGGCCAGCCCCAGGTCGCGCGCGGCGCGTTGCACGCGCAGGGCGATTTCGCCGCGGTTGGCAATCAGCAATTTCTTCACATCGGTCTCCGGTAGCGGTTCTTTTGGGGCGGGGGGGGCGGCAGGCTCAGCGCGGGATGAGCTTGAACACGGCGCGGGCCACGGCGACCACCGTGCCCGTGGCGTCGGTGATCTCGCCTTCGCAAAAGGCCATGGATTTGCCCCGCCGCGTGCAGCGGCCGACCACGGTGAGATCGGTGCGGGCCGGTTCGTAGAAATGGGTGCTCATGTCGATGGTGATGACACCGTACCTGGCGGGATCGTGGGCGCGGGCAGCCACGCTGAGCGTGAAGTCAAAGGCGCTCATCAGCGTGCCGCCATGGACATCGCCGCGGCTGTTGACCAGTGCGGGATGCCGTGGCAGGCGGGTGCGGCACACCCCCGCCTCCAGCGACAAGGGCTCCAGGCCAATGTGGGCCATGAAGGGCACCTCGATGCCGAAATGCCGCGTGGCGCGGCCAGGGTCGTCGGTACCGGCCGGGGAAGACGCCACGGACGGAGCAAGGGTGGTATCGGTCATGGGCAGAACGTGCAGGTGGAAGCAAGGGCTCGCCCTGGACAATG
This sequence comes from uncultured Burkholderiaceae bacterium, assembly GCA_964480105.1. Taxonomy (GTDB): domain Bacteria; phylum Pseudomonadota; class Gammaproteobacteria; order Burkholderiales; family Burkholderiaceae_C; genus CAYZPX01. The sequence goes on from CAYZPX010000029.1 coordinate 10,301, forward strand.
CAGAAAGCGTGCCACGCGCGCCCCACAGGGAACCCGCGCGACAGGCGGCGCCGACTGTCTTTGGTACAAACAGCTGATGTCTTCCACGCACCCATCCTGTCCGCCAGAAATACAGCCCGGAACGCCCCCGGCCGATCCCCTCCAGGGCGTGCTGGTGCGCCAAGGGCCGGCCGTGGTCGCCGCCCTGGGGGTGTTGGCCGACCCCGCCCACCAACAGGCGCTGCGGGCCGCCTGGGCCGAGGCCCCGCACCGCACGCTGTTCGATCTGTGGCTGCCCTGCGGCCCCTGCATCGGCATCACGCTGCGCGGCCAGGGCGCGGAGGTGACCCTGGTGCGCAGCGCCCAGGCGCAAGGCACGCTGCTGGACTTCGTCGCGGCGGTGCCTTTCGCCTTCGACCTGCTGGAGCAGATCCTGAACGACCCCTACCAGGCCATCACCGTGGCCGACCACACGGGGACCATGCGCTACATCAGCCCGGTGCACGAGAAATTCCTGGGCTTCAGCCACGGAGGGGCCATCGGCAAACCTGCGGAGGAGGCCATCCCCAACTCCCGGCTGCGCGCGGTGATTGCCTCGGGCCAGGCGGAAATTGGCCACCCCCTGCGCCTGTCGGACGGCGTGACCCGCGTGGTGAGCCGCCGCCCGATCCGCCGGGACGGGGACATCGTGGGCGCGGTAGGCCAGGTGATGTTCCGGGACGCCGAGGCGCTGACCCAGATGGCCTCCGAAATGAGCGCGCTGCGGGCCGAGCTGGCCTTCTACCGCACGCAACTGGACGACCTGCGCGGACACCAGGAAGCCACGGCCGAACTGGTGGGCGAAAGCCAGGCCATGCAACGCCTGCGGCGCGAGGTGGCCACCGTCGCCAAGCTGGACATCCCGGTGCTGGTGCTGGGGGAAAGCGGGACCGGCAAGGAACTGGTGGCCCGCGCGATCCACGCGCTGGGCCGCCCGCGCCAGCCCCTGGTCAGCCTGAACCTGGCGGCCCTGCCATCCAGCCTGATCGAGTCGGAACTGTTCGGCCACGCCGGGGGGGCCTTCACCGGCAGCAGCAAGCAGGGCCGGGCAGGCAAGTTTGAACAGGCCAAGGACGGCACGTTATTCCTGGACGAAGTGGGAGACATCCCGATGGAGGTACAGGTCAAGCTGCTGCGGGTGCTGGAAGACCGGGTGGTGGAACGGCTGGGCAGCCAGGTGGCCCAGCGCATGGCGTTCCGGCTGGTGGCCGCCACCCACCGCGACATGGAAGGCCTGATCCGCGACGGCACCTTCCGGCACGACCTGTTCTACCGCATCAGCGGCGTGACCCTGCGTGTGCCGCCCCTGCGGGAACGGCTGGAAGACCTCCCCGCACTCACCCGGCATTTCGTGGCGGCGTTCTGCCAGCGCAACCGCTTGCCCCTGCCCCGCATCGACAGCCAGGTCATCCGCTACCTGGCCGACCAGGCCTGGCCCGGCAACCTGCGGCAACTGCGCCACCGAATCGAGGAAGCCCTGGTCTTCTGTGATGCGGAGCAGCTGGGACTGGACGCGTTCTTGCGCCACGCCCCCCAGCCGCCGGCCACCGCGGCCAGGCCAGGGCCCGCCGCGCTGCCCTCCGCGCCCCGGCCTTCCGCGCCGCGCCTGATCGACCAGAAACGCGCCGCAGCCGCCCGGGCCCTGGCGGAATGCGGCGGCAACAAGCAACGCGCAGCCCGCCAACTGGGCATTTCGCGCTCCTATTTGTACAAACTCCTGGGGAAAGGGAGCCAATAAAAAACCCGTAGCAACTGACGTTACTACGGGTTCAATATGGTGGCCTGGGGCAGAATCGAACTGCCGACACGCGGATTTTCAATCCGCTGCTCTACCAACTGAGCTACCGGGCCTGAAGCATTCAATTATAGCAGTACTTTTGGCAGCTTCCGGAAAAAATGGAATTAATTGCGTTTTCCACGGCCGAGGTCCACGCCCAGTTGGCGCAGCTTGCGGTACAGGTGGGTGCGCTCCAGGCCGGTTTTCTCGGCCACGCGGGTCATGGAGCCGCCTTCACGGGCCAGGTGGAATTCGAAATAGGCTTTCTCAAAGCCGTCCCGGGCCTCACGCAGGGGCCGGTCCAGGTCAAAGCCCTGGTGCGGGGTGGGGCCGGTCGCGTCGGCGGCCTGGCCTGGGAGCACGCCCAATTCACCAGTGCCGCCATCGGGCGCCGCGCTGGTTTCCGCGTCCTTGGACTGGCTGTTTCTGCGGGCCAGGCCCTGTTCGACCGACTTCAGCAGCTTTTGCAGGGTGATGGGTTTTTCGAGAAAGGAAAAGGCGCCGATGCGGGTGGCTTCCACCGCCGTGTCGATGGTGGCGTGGCCGCTCATCATGATCACCGGCATGGTCAAGAAGCCAGTGGCGGACCACTCCTTCAGCAGGGAGACCCCGTCGGTGTCGGGCATCCAGATGTCGAGCAGGACCAGATCGTAGGACATGGTGGCACGGGCGGCCCGGGCTTGGCTGGCATTTTCCGCAAGGTCCACGCTGTGACCTTCGTCGTTCAGAATTTCGGACAACAGGTCGCGAATTCCGAGCTCGTCATCAACCACCAAAATGTTTGCCATGAGTAAGAGCGCCCTAAGTGTGCGGCCCGGTGCCGTTAGCCGATGGCCGCGCCGGGTTCAGGCGCGAATGATAGCGAGACTTGCGCACCCAGAATTTCCTCGCCCTCGAGACGGTTGGACAGATCGATCCGGGCCCCGTGTTCATCGGCGATCTTCTTGACCACGGCCAGGCCCAGGCCGGTGCCACGGGGCTTGGTGGTCACATACGGCTCGAAGGCCCGCTGCAAGATGTGTGCGGGAAAGCCTCCGCCCTGGTCCCGCACACTGAGCCGAACCCGGCCGGACGAGGTGCTCCATTTGGTCGTGATGGAAACGGGCGGAACCGGCCCCGCCTGGGCGGCAAAGGCCTGTTCGGTGGCGTCCTGGGCGTTTTGCAGCAGGTTGTGCACGACCTGGCGCAGTTGCTGGGCATCCCCGGCAATGCGTGGGATGCGGGGATCGAGCTCGGCCTGGATGCACACGCCTGCGTTCTCGCCCCCATACAGCTGCAGGACATCGCTGACCAGGGCGTTCAGGTCCAGGGGTTTGAGTTCCGCAGCGGGCAGGCGCGCGTAGTCGCGGAACTCATTGACCAGGCGCTTCATGGCATCGACCTGGTCCACGATGGTCTTGACGGATTTGGACAGGATGGCCTGCTCGGGGGGCGGCAACTTACCGTCCAGTTTCATTTCAAGGCGTTCGGCCGACAGTTGGATGGGGGTCAGGGGGTTCTTGATTTCGTGGGCCAGGCGCCGCGCCACCTCGCCCCAGGCCTGGGCACGCTGGGCCGAGACGATTTCGGAGATGTCGTCCAGCACCAGCAGCCGCTGGGCGTTGGGCAATTCGGCACCACGGGCCACCAGGCTGACCACCAGGCTGGGGGCGCCCTCTTCCACAGGGGGGTGCAGTTCCAGGGATTGCTGCCAATGGTCCAGGCCGTGGTGGGTTTTTTCGCCCAGGAAGGCATCGAATTGGTGCTGCACGGCCTGGGCGAATTCCGCCAGGCCAGGCACCGCCGCGAGGGGCTTGCCCTCGTGAGCGGCCATCGGGGCCCGCAGGATACGGGTAGCGCCCGGATTAGAGGACCGCACGGTGCCGTTGGCATCCAGCACGATCACACCCGAGGTCAGGTTGTCCAGCATGGTTTGCAGGTTGGCACGGGCATCGTCCAGGGCCACCATGCTGCGCTGGACGGTCTCCTGGGCTTCTGCCAGCTGCTGGGTCATCTGGGCGAAAGAACGGGTCAGCCCCCCGAGCTCGTCGTGGCCGTGCAGCACCGCCTTGGGGCGCAGGTTGCCTTGGGCCACCTCCCGCACCCCTTCGGCCAACACCAGCAGGGGCCGGGCCAGCTGGTTGCCCAGCAGGATGGCCAGCAGCACGGCACCAAACACCGCAAGAAACAGGCTCAGGGTCAGGGTGCCGATGTACATGCGTCGCAAACCGCCCCGGGCCAGGGCACGCTCCTGGTATTCCCGATGGGCTTCCTGGACCGCCATCGCATTCACCACCACCGCCGACGGCAGGGCAAAGGTGGCCTGTAAATACCGCGTCTCGGCCAGCAGGCCCACGCCAGCGGGCTGCACCGGAACCCAGACCTTGACCCGGGCGGCTGTTGCGGCGGGCGGTTCGGCCACCTCGTCCAACCCTTCGATCTGCACCACGCCGTTTTGCTGGCGCACATTGCGCAGCAAGGCCGTTCCTGGACGGTCAGGCCGCAGATCGAAGCGGGATGCTCCCACGCTTGCCAAGGCATCGCCCGCCGCACTCCACAGCACCAGGTCCTGGGCTTCCAGGGGCTCGCGCAGGCGCTCCAGCGCCAGACCGACCGAGGCATTCGGGACGGCACCCAGCTGCGTGGCGGCTGTGCGGGTCTTGTGGACCATGTCGGCGGCCAGGGCATCGATCGACACCCGCCCCAGGTCCAGGCCTGCCGTCAGCGCCCCTTCCACCTTGACATCGAACCAGCTTTCGATCGAGCGGTTGACGAACTGGTAGGACACGCCATAAATCAACAGCCCCGGCACGACGGCCACAAAACCAAAAATGGCCGCAAGTTTGACGAGCAGGCGGCTGCCAAACTGCCCACGGCGCAGGCGCAGTGCCAGCCGCAAAGCCACCCCGATCAGGACGCCCAGCAGCAGGGCCGCCACCAGCAGGTTGGTGCCCAGGAGCCAGCCGTAGTTGCGCTCGTACAGCGCCCGGTTGTTGGTGGCCAGGGAGAGAGACAGCATCAGCACGACGGTGATGGCGACCATGGTGGCCGCCCCCACCCCCAGCACCCAGCGCATGGCGCGGGAGGCCCGGAGCGGCTGCGTCGAGAAAGGCGTGGTGGTGGCGGGACCGGGGACCGGCATCAAGGAGTTCCTTCGGCAGCGGGCAGGCGCAGGCTGCGGGAGAGCTGCAGGTTCCCACCCGAGCGGCCCAGAGCACTGAGCTGCAAGGGGCGTGGCAGCTGGGAGAGGTCGAGCCGAAAACGAAAATGGACGGTGTGGGCCACGTCGGTGGCGATGGTCTCCAGGTCGGCGATCTTCCAGCGGGCAATGCGCTGCATGGCCGCAACCGCATCGTCCAGGGTGTCGTAGGTCTGCCCCAGCGCCATGCCCAGGCCGGTGCGTGCCAAGGGGCCGGTGGACAGCTGCAGGCGCCAGCGCCGGGTCAGGGGCACAAAGGCCAGGCGCACATGGCGCACGGCAGCCACCACCTCGCGGTCGGTCCAATACCAGCGTTCGCGCAGGACCTGGACTTCGGCCAGGAAATACAGGGGGATGCCTTTGTCCAGCGCGTTGGCCACCGGGGCCGCCAGCTCAAAGGCCATGCGGGCACTGAGGTACCAGCCATCGTCAGCACGCTCGACCACGAGGTCAAAGACATCGGCCGCCGCGGCGTGGGCGGCCTGGGCCGGCACACCGGCCCAGGCCACACTGGACAGCCCGCCCCAACCCGCCCCCAGGCCCAGGGCCAGAAAGGCACGGCGCGATGCCGCTCCGCCCGTGTCAGGCAGGGGCTTTGGAAAGCAGGGCGTAGAAGAAGCCGTCTTGGTCACCCGCCAGATTGTCCGGGAGACCCTGGGATTTTTCGCCGCCAGCGGGCAGTAAATGGCCTGGTGAGGGCAGGGCACGGGCGTCGCTGTTGCGCGCAAGAAACGCCTGGATCTGTGCATCGCCCTCCGCGCGGAACACCGAGCAGGTGCAGTACAGCAGGCGCCCACCGGGACGGACCAGGGGCCAGAGCTGCGCCAGCAAGCGCGCTTGCTGGGCGGCCAGCTGGGCCACGTCGCTTTCACGGCGCAACCAGCGGACATCCGGATGGCGGCGCACGATGCCGGACGCGGTGCAGGGCGCATCGAGCAAGATGGCATCGAACCGCCCTCCCCCCGCCTGCGCCAGCCAGCCCGCCTGTGGCTGGGCGGCATCGGCCACCAGGACCTGGGCGTGCAACTGCAGGCGATCCAAGGTCTCGCGGATACGCTGGGCGCGCTGGGCGTCGATTTCGAGCGCCGTGACGGCCACTGGCAGCCCATGCGCCCCCGCCCACTCCAGGAGGTGGGCCGTTTTGCCCCCCGGCGCCGCACAGGCATCCAGCACGCGCAAGGGGGCCTGGTCGGCCGGGGCGGACAGGCCCTGCAGCAGCAAGGGCGCGGCCTGCTGCGCGGCCAGGTCCTGGACCGAGACCCAGCCGTCGTCAAAGCCGGGCAAGGTCTGGACCGGCACAGGCCGCGCCAGCAGCAAGCCCGATTCCGCAGCGGGATATGCTTTCAAATTGATAGCTAGTACCGCTTGTATATATTGGTCCAGCGTCGTTTTTGATGCATTCACCCGCAAGGCCATCGGCGGATGCTGGTTGTTGGCCGCCAGCACCTGCTCCCAAGCCTCAGGATGGTCCTGCTGCACGCGCCGGATCCACCACAAGGGATGGTTCCAGCGGACCACGGGGTCCGCATCCGTCGCTTGCACCAGGGCGTCACGCTCGCGCAGGAAGCGGCGCAGACAGGCGTTGACGAAGGCCGATTGCGCCCGGGTCGCGGGGCTGCGCTTGGCGGCCTCCACGGCCTGGTTGACCAGGGTGAAGGGCGGGTATGGCGCCGCTTCGGCATCCCAGGCCAGGGCCAGGGCGGTGCACAGCAGCGCGTCCACCGCCGGTGCCGGCTTGCGTGGTGCGAGCTGGCTGCGCAAGGCCTGGGCCCGGCCCCAGTGGCGCAGGACCTGGAACAAAAGGGCCTGTGTGCCGGGGCGCAAGGCCGCTGGCACGGCCTCCAGCGCAGCGGTTCCCGATTGGCCCCGCTGGATGGACGACAAGGCCTGGGCCGTGGCCTGGAGCAAGTCCCGCAGCGGGGGAGCACCAGCCGGCCGGGCACCGCTGGCAGCCGCCTGGGGCGGCGCACGGTCGGAGGCGGAGGGCATGGGCAGGCGTTCAGCTTTCATGGGAAAGAACCTCGGGTGGCTCGGGCAAGGTGCCCGCAGGTCGGTAGGCCAGGCCCCAGGCCAGCAGGCAGGCGGGGCATTGGGCGATGGCCTGGTTGTACGCCTGTACCGCCAGGTTGAAGACGCGAAGGGCGGGCGCCTGCTGGGCCTGGTGGTCTGCCCAGCGGGCGTGCCAGGAGACGGTGCCGAGCCCGTCGGGGCTGTGACCCTCCCCGGGCTGGGACCAGGCACGCCAGGTGGTTTGCAGCACGGCCCAGGCCGCCGACAGGGCCGCCACGGCCGGGGCATCCAGGGGCTGCGCCCTGGCAACGGCCAGGCAAGCGCCAAACTGCACGGCGGCCGCCTGCAAGGCAGCGCCCGGAGCTGGCGCCCCGTCTGGCCGCGAAGGCGCCGCCGCTTGCGCCGATCCGGGTGCCGCCTGGCACTCGCCCAGCAAGGCCAGCAGGCGCACCGCATGGACATCCAGGGCCCCGAAGGCCTGCACGACCTGGGAACGCAGGCGCTGCAGGCGGCTGTACGCGCCCACGGTCCAGCACACGCCCACCACCAGGCACAGTGAAAGCAAAGAAAACGTCACACCCACACCACCGGTCAAGCTTGTTGAGAAAGGCCCATGCCGCCACCCGCTCCATGAAAAACGCTCCCGCCTGCAGGCATTGCAGGGCGGGAGCGCCGTCAGGAAGGGAACGACGGAGCGGGAGGCTTATTCCGCCGCCGCTTCACTGGAGCCGTCCTGGGGCTCCATGGCGTAAGAGGCCTCGGCCAGTTCGCCCATCTCCGCGGCTTCGGCGTCGGCAATGGCCCGGCGCTCGGCCTCGTCCATCGCGTCCTTCGCCTTGCGGGCCTGGTGGTAGGCCAAGCCGGTACCGGCTGGGATCAGGCGACCGACGATCACGTTTTCCTTCAGACCGCGCAGCTCGTCGCGCTTGCCCATGATGGCCGCTTCGGTCAGCACGCGGGTGGTTTCCTGGAAGGACGCCGCGGAGATGAACGAGTCGGTGGACAGCGAAGCCTTGGTGATCCCCAGCAGCAGGTTGGTGTAGGTCGCGGGGATCTTGCCCGCGGCCTGCAGCGCCTCGTTGGTGTTGAGGATTTCCGAACGCTCGACCTGCTCGCCAGCGATGTAGTTGGACTCGCCGGGGTTCTCGACCACGACACGGCGCAGCATCTGGCGAACGATCACCTCGATGTGCTTGTCGTTGATCTTCACGCCCTGCAGGCGGTACACGTCCTGCACTTCATCGACGATGTAGCGCGACAGCTCTTCGATGCCCAGCAGGCGCAGGATGTCCTGCGGATCGGCCGGACCATCGACAATGTGCTCGCCCTTGTTGACCACCTGGCCTTCGTGCACCAGGATGTTCTTTTCCTTGGGAATGAGCTCTTCCCAGACCTTGCCTTCGGGGTCGGTGATCTGCAGGCGAATCTTGCCCTTGGTCTCCTTGCCGAACGACACGGTACCGGTCATCTCGGCCAGCGTACCCTTGTCCTTGGGCGTACGGGCTTCGAACAGCTCGGCCACACGGGGCAGACCGCCGGTAATGTCGC
>CAYZPX010000030.1:0-18788 GCA_964480105.1 uncultured Burkholderiaceae bacterium
CCACCTTCCTGATCAAGCTGCTCACCCAGCGCCAACAGTTCACGCCCGAGCTGGAACACCTGGTGGCGCCAGAAAAGCTGGTCTCCACCTTTGACGTGGACGACATCCCCACCGTGGCGCTGATGTTCCAGGCGGGTTATTTGACGATTGGCAAGGTCCGCTACCTGCCTGGGCGCATGGAAATGCAGCTGCGCTACCCCAACCTCGAAGTCAAGGCCAGCCTCAACGACAGCCTGCTGGGTGCGCTGTGCGGCGGCGCCGCCGTGCCCGCACCCCAGATCAGCCGGCTGTACGACCTGCTGCAGGCCAAGGACATTGGCGGCATGCGCGATCTGTTCCATGCCTTCTTTGCCAGCATTCCCCATGACTGGTACCGAAACAGCCCGATTGCCCAGTACGAAGGCTATTGGGCCAGCGTGTTCTACAGCCACTTTGCCGCCCTGGGGCTGGACATCACCCTGGAAGACGTCACCAACAAGGGCCGCATCGACATGGCCGTGCGCTTTGAGGGACACACCTACCTGTTCGAATTCAAGGTCGTCGAACTCGTCCCCGAAGGCAAGGCCCTGCAGCAGCTCAAGGACCGGGGCTACGCCGACAAGTACCGCCCCCCAGGCGCCGGGCCCGTGCACCTGATCGGCGTGGAGTTCAGCAAGGACAGCCGCAACGTGGTGGCCTTTGACACCGAGACACTGCCCTGACACCCACCCGCTTGTTGCGCCGCAGCAACATCGCAACACCAGTGGCAACAAGTTGTTTCAGAATGTTGCAGGGGCACAACAAGCCGTAAAAAACAGGCCCGCACGCCTCGGCAAAGCCTTGCGGCACTGTAGCGCCGTGTTTGCACGGGGATTGCCTTCTTGACCCAAGGCAAATTTGTGGCGCGAGGCCCCGCCCCAAGCCCCCACAGTGCTCTGAAAGATGGGTATCCCGTTGTAGGGTTGTGGTATCGTTTCAGAGCACTCCTCAAACCTAGGGGGGCAGTTTCATTTTTCACTGGAGAAAATCCATGGCAGTTGCTAGCTACTTCGACACTGTTCAAAAACTTTACATTGCCTTCTATCAGCGCCCTGCCGATGCAGGCGGTCTGTACTACTGGTCCCAAGTTCTGGAAGCAAACAACGGCAACCTGTCTGCCGTGATTGATGCCTTTGCCACCTCTGAAGAAGCCGTCCGCCTGTATGACACCGACGGCAACGGCATGATCGACAACGCCGACACCAGCGCCCTGCTGGACAGCGTGTTCCAAGCCCTGTTCAACCGCGCCCCTGACGCCGCTGGCAAGCAGTTCTACCTGGACGCCCTGACCGCTGGCAAATTCCCCGACGGCCGCGTGGCCACCGTGGGCCGCGTGGTGCTGGATGTGCTCAACGGCGCACAAAACAGCGACGCTGTTGCGATCCAGAACAAGCTGGAATACGCCACCGCATTCACCAAGACCCTGGACCCCGAGCAAGACGGCATTGGCCCCTTCGCCGCCACTTACAACGGTGAAGACGAAGCAGGTGCTCGCATGCTGCTGGCCGGTGTGACCTCCGATCCAGCCACCCGCAAGACCGCCACGCAAGTGACTGTTGATGTGCGTGACAACATCGCCAATGCTGGTGACCCTGTCCTGACCCAAGCAGTCGCAGGCCAGAACTACACCCTGACCACTGACCCCAACAACCTGGTAGGCACTGGCGGCGACGACAACTTCGTTGCAGCTACCAATAATTTCCTGCAAGCTTTTGATACCGTAGCTGGTGGCGCTGGCAACGACACTTTGGTGCTGGGTGGTGCTGTTGGTGTGACCGATGACAACTACGCAGGTGTCCGCTCGGTTGAAACCCTGCGTGTTACGAACGGCACAGCCAATCAAACCTACGACCTGGGCGCTAACGCTTCGACTGCTGGTATCAACACCGTCAACATCCAAGGTGCTGCACAGATTATTGCAACAGATGGCTTCACCACAGGCCTGACGATCAACGGCACTGCTGCCGCTGACAGGGTCCGGGTGAATCTGGCCAACGCTGGTACCAAGACACTGAACCTGGGCAATGCAGCAGCCGCACGTGACATCGTCGAAGTGACACCTGTCGCAGCAGCCGATGCAGCCGCTGTTACCGCAGCCGTTGGCAGCGTTCAGGTGAACTTCCTGTCTGGTGGCGTGGGTAACAGCACAGACCAAAATGTCACCATCAAAGGACAAAACGGAAACGTGATCGTTAACGACGAGAACGTGCAAATCAACAACACAGCAACTGGCAACCTCACCAATGTGAACATCTTCAATGTGGTGGGTTTGGCTGCTGATGGCACTGTGGACGCTGCACAAAACCGTGGCAACTTCGCCAACATCGTTTTGGGCGGCACAGCTGCAGACACCGTTGCAACCACAGGTATTGGCGGTGCTGTCTACATCAACGGTGGCGCTGGTAATGACGTCCTGACCGCAAACAGTGCTGGCAACCATTTCCTGGTGGGCGGCGCTGGCAATGACAGCCTGACCATCAATGCCAACGGCAACACCTCCGTGATCGCTGGTGGTGGCGACGATTTGGTATTTGTAACTACCAATGGCACAGGCAACAACAGCATTGCACTGACAAGCGGTACCAATGTGCTGACCATGGCCAACGGCACCCTGCGCGGCACCATCCCTGCACTGGCAGATACCCTGGTCGGTGGTGCTGACGCAGACACCCTGCGCATCACGGATACTGACGCAACCGCTTACTTGACGCCCACCACACGTTCCATCAGCGGCTTCGAAACACTGGCCCTGACAACCAACCTGCAAGGTATTGCACTGACAGTGGCAAACATCCAGCAAGGCATCAACGCCGTGACGCTGGAAGCTGGTGCAACTGGCGGTAGCACGTTGAACCTCGAAGCTGGCGCTAAGACTGTGAACATCGGTACTGCAGCCAACACAGCACTCAGCTTGGCCGCTGGCGGTGCACTTGCGGGTAGCCTGACTGTTGCTGCTGCTGGCACTGCAACCACCGATGCGCTGACCCTGACTGTTGCTAACGGCACCGTCAGCACCAACGCACTCGGTAACCAGGCTGTCAAGGCAACTGGCTACGAGTCTGTGACCATCAACACTGGTGCAACTGGCACTGGCGCCGTAGCACAAACGATCAATACCTTGACTGTTCGTGGCGCACAAGGCGCAGCTGAAGGCGGCGGCGCAGCTGACAACAGCGATGCTCTGAGCCTGACACTGCTGGGTAGCAAAGCCATTACCATCAATGCCTTGGAGGCCAACACCGATGGCATCCTGACTGTGGATGCCTCTGGCATGACTGCACAAGCAACCGGCACAACCACTTTGCGCCTGAATGGCGCCGATGTGCGGGACAACACAGCAGAGTCAACGCTTGTCATTGGTGCCATCAACCTGACAGGTACAGCGGGCGATGACAGCATCACTGGTTCTGGTGGCAACGACACCATCGCTGGTGGTCTGGGTAACAACTTCATTGCTGGCGGTGCTGGCAACGACGTGATTTCCGTTACAGGTGGCATCAGCAACATTAGCGGCAACGACGGCAATGACACCATCACTGCAGTTCTGGGCGTCAATGCAGCGAATGACGTTAGCACCGTAACTGGCAATGCAGGCAACGACACCATCACCCTCACAGGTGATGGCCGTGTGAACGCTGATGGCGGTGCTGACAACGACACTATCACCCTGTCTGGCAACGGCAACGCAACCATGGTGGCGGGTGCTGGCAACGACCAAATCACTGTCGTTGGTAACGGCAATCTGACTGTTAACTTGACAGGCGGCGGTAGCAACCAAGTCACCATTCAAGGTACTGGCACCAAAAATATTTCTGGTGGTGCAGACGTTGATGTCGTGAGCATTGTTGGTACAGGCAATGCCACGGTTGATGGTGGCGCTAGCGCTGACATCATCTCGGTTGGCGCAGGTGCAAGCACCGTCATCGGTGGTGCAGGCGGTGACACGATCGAACTCTCCGCAGCCTCCGCAGCAGTGAACCGCATGGAATACGGTGCTCTTGTGGCCGATGTTGGCGCTGAAGGTGGCGACTCCATCACTGGTTTCACCGCAGGCACTGTGCGCGATGTACTGGCGTTTAACGCTTTGGCTCTGAACTACAACCTGGGTGACAACAACGCCACCATCGTCTCTGTGGTTGCCGCCGGCGCTGTTGGTGTGGCTGGCTCTGAACTGGTGATCGATACAACAGCCAAGGTCGACTTGGCGGCTGTTCAAGCCAATTTGGCAATGCAGGTTGGAAATGTAACTGCCACAAAGGGTGCATTGCTGGTAGCCGGTGATGCAAACAACACCTACGTTTTCCACGATGCGAACGGTTCGACTGCAGGTGGTGTTACTTTGGTCGCAACGCTGGTTGGCGTGAATGTTGCCAACGTGACTGCTGACAATTTCGCCTTCTTCAACTAAACATCTTTTGACTCCCCATCAATAACTGTTGATGGGGTGAACAAAGTGGATACCAAAGTCCCACCCTTCACGAGAGGGTGGGATTTTTTTACATATGCCGATCGATAGAAACAAGCGATAAATTACGCAAGTATGTGCATCAGGGGGATAACTGACAGCGCTGACACTTCGTTTAAGAATGAAATATGTGGTGACGGCGATCAATCAATGCCGGCTTGAAAAGCAGAAAGCTTGTACTAAGCCTACGGAAATTGGTAATGGATGTGCACGAGGACCTGTTGCAGGGAATCGGCCCTCGCCACTGGGTCGGTTGACACCACCAAAGCACTCACTTTTTCATAGCTAACACCGCTGGTATTTAAACGCTTCAAAGCGATTTCAACCTCAAGGCATCCATGAACAAACCCACCATTGCCGAGTTGCTCAACGCCTCGGGCCACACCACCTACGCCCCCGACCTGGTCATGCGGGCCATCTTCACTTTGTACGGCAACATTGGCGCAGGTCTGGACGAGCGCGACTGGGCCAGCATCATGGCCAGCACTGACCCGCTGGGCTCTGCAGAAGCCGCCCTGCTGGCGATGTACCAAAACCCCGGCTACCTGCTGCGCAACCTGACTTACCTTGTCAACGCTGGCCATGTGCCGGCCGAAGCAGAAATCACCTACCGCCAGATGTACGACCGCTTGGGGCTGGACTACACCCCCAGCTGGTCTGTGGGAACGCCCTACCAAAATTTGGGCACGCTCAACATGGACCAGCTCAATGCGCTGGTGCCTGTTCAATTGCCGCCAGCCCTGCCCACATTGACCGTCAACGCCACAGCAACTGGCTTTGCGCTCAACCTGAACGTTGCAGGCAAAGTCGAGATGACAGGTGGGCCAATCAACTACGACCTGGGTAACTTCTCAGCGGGTACTGCAGTCTTGGGACAGCAATTTGGTGTGAAAGAGGGTTTTTTACAACTGACTGCCAACGGCAACACCAGCGCAGCCACAAGCCAATACGTGGTGCTGGGCACCGGCAACCATGACAGTATTTTCACAGCCCAAGCCACAAACAGGGTGGATTACATTGACGCTGGTGCAGGCGATGACTTCATCGATAGTGGGACAGGCAACGACACCATCTTTGGTGGCGCGGGGAACGACACCATTCTGTTGACGGGTGGTGACAACCGGGTGGGCGATGCCGGGGTTGGCAGTGATTTCATCGTGGCGCTCATCACGCCATTTGCCGGCAGCAACACCATCCAAGTCACCGGCACCGACATGGTCAGGGTGCGTAACGACAGCGGCAGCATGACGGTCAACATTACAAATGGCATTCGCGGGAATGTGGTGGTCGAGGGTTTTGCATCCGGCACAGCCCTGCCAGTCACTGTCAATGGGGGCGATGGTGACGACCTTGTCTTCGCAACGGGCATTGGCCTCCTGGGTGTCGCCCTGAATGGTGGTGCAGGCAACGACCAACTGACAGGAAGTCCACGGGGAGACACCCTGAGCGGCGGCTTGGGCGCAGACCTGATCATAGGTAACGGCGGTACAGACCTTTTCGTAGTGAACAGTGCTTTGGAATCGCGCGTCGCGACCATAGACACAGCACCCGCCGGGTTTGACCTGGTAGCGGTAAATCCTGGAGATTTGTTCGACTTCAAGTTGGCTGGGCTCAGTGTCTATACCCCAGTGCATTTGACGAACGAAGCCATCGCTACTTCGGGCTCTGACCTGATTGCCCAACTGAATGCTGCTTATTTGAACGCGGGTTTTAACGATGGCTCGCCAAACGTGGCGATGGCCGTCAAGTTTCTGGGTGGCCAGACCTTTTTGGCAGTGGACACTTCGGGCGATGGAACCATCACAGGCGCGGACGCCGTCGTTCAATTGCTGGGGTCTGTGTCAATGCTGGGCTACAACGCCGGACTGGTAACGGTCAATCCCAATTTGGTAATTTGACGGACCCAGCAAGCATGTCCCAGTGGAGAGCTAACAAATTTTCAAAATTGATAGCTAGCACCGCTGGTATCCATTGGCCTGGCGGCGATTTTCATGCCAAATCCCATGCCCACCTTTCCCCACCCCCTCAAACCCTGCCTGGTCCTAGGCACCGGCTTCCACCAATGGGTGCTGGGCGAGTCCATGCGCCAGGACTTCAAAGCCCTGCACAGTTGGCCAGCGCTGCTGCTGCAAGTCGCTAAAGCACTGGGCGTGGCGCTGGACAGCCGCCAGGACCACCTCTCCCTGCTGTGGGAGCAGTTGCTGACCACCGCCGTGCACGATGGCCTCAAGCCAGACGGGCGGCCCACACTTGCCCCGAATGCCCATCCACCACTGGCGGAGCACCAAGTGGAACGGCTGGCCAAACAGGCGGCGGCGGAAGTGCTGCAGCCACTGCAGGGCAGCTACCCCGTGAACTCCCAGCAGGCGCAGTTTCCGCTGGACGCAGCCTGGGGCGCGGTGGTGTCGCTCAATTTCGATGCGCATTGGTGGCAGGCCAGTCCTTCCGTCAGCAGCGGGAACAGCGCCACACGGCTGCACTGGGGCCATCCAAATGGCGGGCCAGCCAATCCCTTGCCGCCCACCACCCCCGTCACCGGCCATGCCGGCATCCCTGGCGAAGAGTTGCTACGGCTCAACAACCATGTGGTGCTGCAAACCAATCCGGCCAAGCGGCTGTGGTTTCCCAATGGCTACCTGGGCCGCCCCCGCTCCCTGCGCCTGGGCCTGCGCGAATTCGGCTTTCAACCCGTGGCCATTCACCAGGCCTTCAACGCGGTCAAGGCGTTCGAGCGCCAGGCGGGCAATTTTGAAACCCGGCAAGCGTGGATCCATGCGGTGCTGGGTGGCAACACCCCGCCATTGCCACTGCCAGACGGTGCCCCCACCCACTTGCCCCTGACCTGGGTAACCGAGATGCTCTACCGCCCGGTCTGCTTTGCCGGCGTGGGCCTGTCCGAAGCCGAGGTGGGCCTGTGGTGGCTGATGGTCCAACGCGCCCGCAACCTGGCCAACGTCCCCCCAGCGCAGCGCCCCAGGGCGTGCATCCTGCTGGACGCCAACGACCAGCGCCTGCCCTTCTGGCGCACCCACCCCTGCGGCATCGAGCCCATCGTGTGCAGCGACTGGAACGAAGGATGGGCGCAGGCGCAGACATGGGCGCGGGGCTGAGGTTGATTCAAAATTGATAGCTGGTACCGCTGGTATTCATTGGCCTAGTGATTAAAAGGACACCCACTTTAATTGACACACGTCCCCTCGCCACATAAACTTTTCCGCAGTCGCACAACAACCCATAAGCAACAAGCCATAAGGACCGCCCCATGCCAGCCATCAGCATGTTTTTTGGGATCGTCATCTACTTGTATTTTTATGACGACGAGCGTCACAAACTCCCTCATATCCATGCCAAATACCAAGGCCAAGATGCGGCGTTTTCCATCATCGACGGGGCTGTTCTGAGTGGCGCTCTCCCTGTGGCAAAGACCAGGCTCGTGCAAGCCTGGATCGAAATTCACCGGGAAGACCTGCTCTCCAATTGGGAACTGGCCATACAAGGCCAATCGGTTTTCCCCATCGACCCACTGCGTTAAGGAGCAAGGCACATGGAATCGGTCATCCGTGTCTTCGCCAAAGAGGATTTCACGCTGGAGCTGTGGTTTAACAACGGGGCCCACCGCTTGTTCGACGCACGCCCTTATCTGGAACGCGGGGTGTTTACACGTTTGAAAGACCCAGCCCAATTTCAACAGGCCTTTGTTGCAGCAGATACGGTCTGCTGGCCGGGCAATCTCGACATCGCCCCGGAAACGCTGTACGACCGTTCGGTGGCCTTGAACAGCGCAAACTAAACATGACCCGCCCCCGCTCCGCCCTCATCTCCCTGGCAGACACCCCTTGGTACCACGTCGTCAACCGCTGCGTGCGCCGGGCCTTCCTGTGTGGCAACGACGCCGTCACCGGCCAGTGCTTTGACCACCGCCGTGGCTGGATCGAAACGCGCATCCGTGAGTTGGCCTCGGTCTTTGCCATCGATGTGGCGGCCTATGCGGTCATGAGCAACCATTACCACGTCGTGCTGCGGGTGGATGCCAGCCGCGCCGCTGCCTGGGCAGCCGACGAGGTGCTGCGCCGCTGGACCCAGCTGTTCACCGGCCCCTTGCTGGTGCGGCGCTACCTCAGCAGCGCCCGTGCCCAGATGGGCCAAGCCGAGGTGAACAAGGTCATGGAGTTGGCCGACACCTACCGCCAGCGGCTGTTTGATGTGTCCTGGTACATGCGGGTGCTCAACGAATCCATCGCCCGCCAGGCCAATGCCGAAGATGGCGTGCGCGGTCATTTCTGGGAGGGCCGCTTCAAAAGCCAGGCCTTGCTGGACGAGCAGGCCCTGCTGGCCGCCATGGCTTATGTGGACCTCAACCCCATTCGCGCCGGCATGGTCGAAACGCCCGAAGACAGCGCCCACACCTCCATTGCAGCCCGCCTGGCCGAAGCCCAGGGCATGGCGTTTGAGCCCACGGAGGCGCCCTCAGTCACAGCACCCGCCAGCACGGCAGACAAGGCCATCCCCTTGATGGGTTTACAGCCTGAAGCAGCGCTGGCAATCTTGCCCGAAGCGCCGCTGATGGCTTTCGACCCCACGGGCCGTTTCGAGCAAGCCATTCCCTTCGGCCTGGAGGAATACACCACCCTGGTGGACACCATGGGCCGCGCCGTTCACCCCCAAAAGCGCGGAGCCATCCCGCCCCACACGCCCCCGCTGCTGGCCCGCCTGGGCATGAACGCCGAAACCTTCATCGCCGCCGCAGACCATTTCTTCAAAGACTTCGCCCACGCGGTGGGCACCCCCGCCAAGCTGATCCAACTAGCCGCCCACCGCCAGTCCCGCGCATTGCGCGGCATGGCGGCTGCGCGCCGGGTGTTTGAGGCGAAGGCGGCGTAAGCCAAGTCTTTGGCTTATCAAATTTGATAGCTGGCACCGCTGGTATCCATTGGTTTTGGTACAGCGACGCAGGCGTGCTGGACATTGTTGAGTGCAATCATCAAAATAGTGCGGCACGAAATTACCATCACTGACCATGCAAGCCTTCGTCCATCCCCCCATCGTCAAAGTCATCGGCGCCAACGGGCAAATCTCCCTGGGCAAGCAGTTTGCTGGCCGCCAGGTCGTGGTGGAGGAGCAGGAACCTGGCGTCTGGCTGGTCCGCACGGCCACGGTCGTGCCGGACAACGAGCGTTGGCTCCATGGCGCACAGGCTTCGGAAGACTTGCACCGTGCCATGGACTGGTCCTTGGCTCACCCCGCCCAAGACGGCAAGCTGGATTCGTTGCTGGAGCAGCTGGAACAGGGCAAGGCGCAGTGATGGGTGAGCGTGATGCCCTGGTGCGGCTGGATTTGAACAATCCGGTGTTTCAAGAGCACCTGCTGAACCTGCAAAAGCCGCAGCGACATGCCGCTTTGGATACCCTCAAGAAGATTCGGCAGCTGACCTGGCTGCAGGTGTACCGGGACAGCGGGCTCAAGTGGGAAAAAATTGTCAGCGTCAAGCCCCCACCGGGCATTGATGTCCTCTACTCCCTGCGCATTACCCAGGAACGGCGTTGTACGGCCTGGCGCGATGGGGATTTCATGCGGTTTTTGACGATCGCACCGGACCACGACAGCACCTACGGCAAGAAGTAGCTCAGCCCGCCCCAGTGGTGGTGCTTGACGTCTTGTGAATAAAAAGGACACCTGGCCATACAGGGCCAAACGGTTTTCCTCATCGACCCATTGCGTTAAGGAGCCAGGTACATGGAATCGGTCATCCGTGTCTTCGCCAAAGAGGATTTCACGCTGGAGCTGTGGTTTAACAACGGGGCCCACCGCTTGTTCGACGCACGCCCTTATCTGGAACGCGGGGTGTTTACACGTTTGAAAGACCCAGCCCAATTTCAACAGGCCTTTGTTGCAGCAGATACGGTCTGCTGGCCGGGCAATCTCGACATCGCCCCGGAAACGCTGTACGACCGTTCGGTGGCCTTGAACAGCGCAAACGAAACATGACCCGTCCCCGCTCCGCCCTCATCTCCCTGACCGACACGCCCTGGTACCACGTCGTCAACCGCTGCGTGCGCCGGGCCTTCCTGTGTGGGCACAACGCCGTCACCGACAGGTGCTACGCACCGCCGGCGAGAAGCCCGTGGCGGTACTCAACCACAATCGTCCAGCCTTCTACATGAACACCCCCAAGCTCTCCTTGGCACTGCACAGCCTGGCGTGGCTGGTGAAGCTGGGGGTGTTGCGGGTGGGTGTGCCCTTGCACAAAAAACCAGCACCTGGGTGCTAAACTTTGTCGCGTGAGTTCAATCACCCTCGACACCCACAAGTTTGTGCGCAAGCTCCAGGAGGCTGGCTTTGACGAAAAGCAGGCTGAAGGGCTGACAGAGGCAATGCGTGCAGCGATTGAAGCATCTGAACTTGTCACCAAGAAGGATTTGCAGATTGAGCTCGCACCCATCAAGGCAGACCTCAATCCGATCAAGTGGATGATGGGCGCTTTGATTGCGATTGCGGTGGCAAATTTTTCAAAGCAATTTTTCTGAGTTGGCCAAGCGCCGAATGCGCCCCGCTGTTGGCCCTGGTGGATGCCGACGCTGCTACCGCCGCGTGGGCGGACTGCCTCAGGGTCACCCAGGGTCACCCAGGGTCACAGCGGGACCAGGCCTGGGTTGGCCCGCAAGGCCTGCAGGGCGGGGGCATCGAGCGACAGGCGCACACCCAGGGCGCCGGTGCCCTGGCGCACGGGGTGTTTGCGCAGGGCAATGTCCAGGGACTGCACTTGCGGGCAGGCAGCGCAGGCATGGGCGATGCGGGTCATGAGCCGCTCCTGGGTGGCGTAGTGGCCGTCGGCGGCCAGCTGGTCGATGGTTCGGACGAGGGGGTCGTAATCAAAAACATGGGCCATGCCGTCTTCGGGGATGAGGACCAGAGCAGCGTCGATCCAGAGGGTGAGGTCGAGCAGGTGGGCGTCGGGCACGGTGTCGCCCGGGCCGTAGGTGCCGATGCGGGTGTCGAGCTGCAGGTCGCGCAGTTCGATGCGGGCCAGGGCGCTCATGGCGGGCCCTCCTGGAGCTGGTGGTGGGTGAGGGCGTTCTTGATGAACTGCTTTTCGTAATGGCGGTTACGGCGGTTCTTTTTGGCGGTGGACCGCTGCGCATAGCGTTTGTCGACCACGATGCGGTCCAGCTGGCTCAGGTCATCCAGCCCTTGAATGGCCCGGGGGGAGTTGCGGCGCGTCATGGATTGATCTTAGCCCTGGGCTTTTTGGAAGATGCCCGGGCGCCTGAAAAGCCTTTGGAGGCTTCCTAGAATTCCGATCCCAACCCTGTCCTCCCCCATGAAAACACCCTTTGAGACGCCCGAAGCTATCCGCCACCAGATCTGGAAGGAGCTGGGCCGGGCCAGCCTGGACCGGCACCACGCTTGGCGCACGCCGGTGGTGGCCAGTGTGGGCGCTGATGGCGCGGTGAACGCCCGCACGGTGGTGCTGCGCAGCGTGGATGCGGCCACGGGCCGGCTGCAGATTTACACCGACGCCCGCAGCGCCAAGGTGGCGGAGCTGGCGTTGTCGCCCCAGGCCATGTTCGTGTTCTGGAGCCCCCGGCTGGGCTGGCAGCTGCGGGTGCGGGTGGCCGTGACCACGCACACCACCGGGCCCGAAGTGGCCGCGGTGTGGGAGCGGGTGCGGCAGTCGCCCAGCGCGGGGGATTACCTGGCGGCGAAAGCACCGGGAACGCCGCTGGACCACAGCGGAATGGACGCCTCAGCCACGCCGCATTTGGCGGTGCTCGCTGCCCAGGTCCTGGAGATCGACTGGCTGGAGCTGGACCGCGAGGGCCACCGCCGCGCCAGGCTCACCAAAGACACCTGGGAGTGGCTGACACCCTGAGACGGGGCGTCGGGGATCAGACACCCCTGCTCAGTGGCGCTGCAGGCGCTGGCTTTTGCGGGTGCGCTCAAAGAAATCGTCGGGCTTGGTCTGCACCCAGCGAATGAAGCGTGCCATGCCTTCGTGGCTGGCCAGGGCCTGGATGCTGGGGTAGGCGCTGGCGAGCTCTTTCTCGCTGAACAGCGCATGGATCTGGCGGTGGCAGATGCGGTGCAGCACCACGGTGTGGACCCCGCCCTGCGATTTGGGGATGAGGTGGTGCGCATCGCGCTGTGCGGGAGGCACAGGCCGTGCGCACAGGGGGCACACCACAGGCACGTCGCTGCGCAGCGGGCTCTGTGCAGCCCGCTGGGCCATGGCCTGTTTTTTCTTGATGCGCCCCAGCATGGTGGATGCGGCGAATGTCAGCGCTCAGGAAGCCAGGGCATCAAGCCGCTGGGGTGCGGGCCAGTTGCACCAACACCGCACCTGCGGCGGCGATGTGGGCCAGGGTGATGAGCACGGAGGCGCCGTGCAGCACGAAGAACCGCGACTTTTTGCCTGCGTCGGTGGCGCTGTTGATGGCGGGCATCAGGAGTTGCCGGGTGGGCACGGTGGTCAACGCCACCAGCCCCAGCCAGATCGCGCTGGTGCGGTCGTGGGAGAGGGCGAGCACCGCAGCGATGGCCGCCGTCGCGGTCACCCAGGTGTAGAAGGGAGGAAAGGCGCGGCGGATCAGGGCGCGCGCTTGGCCGGGGGGCAGGACCTTGAACAGGAAGGCCGCAAAACTGGCAGCAAACAACAGCATGCCGCCAAACAGGAAAGCACTGCCCAGGAGGGCCGCAGCCCGCAGCACGTCATCGAGCACGGTCAAGCTCCAAAGTCCATCAAAGTCTGTCAGGGTCCATGAAACGCGGTGCGCAGATTACTGCAGCTTGGATAACCCGGCAGCGCCCCTGGGTTGTTCAGCGCAGGCTGGCCAGGTAGGCAATGAGGTCGCGGCGGTCCTGGGGGTCGTCCACGCGAAATAGAACTTTCCCCATGGGGAATCTGCGGTTACACTCCATTTTGCTGCACTGCAACATAAGTCGGATGAATGGGTCACTGACAGGTTTTCGGGCAGCCCCTGAAAGGTTTCACCATGAAAACATTCAACGCCGAATCGTTCACCGCCGCTGGCAAAGCCGCTGCCGACGAAGTCAGCCACATGGCCCAGACCGCCTACGCAGGTTTCGAGAAGCTGGCCCACGCCAACCTGGCCGCCAGCAAGGCCGCCCTGAACGACGGCCTGGACTCCCTGAAAGAAATCGCAGCAGCCAAGTCGCCCCAGGACGCCATCGCCGCCCAGACCAAGCTGCTGCAGCCCATGGCCGCCAAGGCCGCCCAATATGGCCAGACCGTGATGCAAATCGCCACCGAAACCGGCGCTGCCCTGGGCAAGGCCTCGGAAGGCAAGTTGGCTGCAGCACAAAAGACATTTGGTGAGTTCGTGGAAAACGCCACCAAGAACGCCCCCGCCGGCACCGAAGCCATGATGGCCGCCTTCAAGCAGGCCACCAGCGCCAGCGAGCAAGCCATGAAGTCCGCCCAGGAAATGGCCCAGAAGGCCTTCGCCCAGGGCAACGCCGTGGTGACCGACGTCGTCGCCAAGGCCACGACCACCACCAAGGCCTGATCGCCAGATCAACCCCATGCTGCGCCAGCCACACCGCTGAGCGCACACCCCACAAAAAGGCCGCTTTGCGGCCTTTTTTGTTGTCCGCTGGACCGCGGCTATCTTCAATCCAGCCAGGTCCGGCTGCCCTTGCCGATGCGCTCGGCCAGGCGGCGCAAGGCGGGGAGGAAGCGGTGTTCCAAGTCGTGGGCAGAGACGGCGGCTTTGGGGAAGACCATGTTGAGGCCGGCGATCAGGCGGTCTTCGCAGTGCACCGGCACAGCAATCGCTGCGAAATGGGCTTCGCGAATCCACTCGCCGTCGTTGACGCCGTAGCCACGTTGCCAGGTGTCTTCCAGGATTTTTTGCACCGCAGCGGTGTTGCGGGCCAGGTCGCCGATCCAGTCGCTGCGCTGGGCCTGCAGGCGCAGCAGGGCCTCGCGCTGGGCGGGGTCGCAGGCAGCCAGGTAGGCGCGGCCGATGGCGGTGACCAGCATGGGCATCTTCTCGCCGATCATGGCGCGGTGCTGGGACAGGGCGCTCCAGCGGTGGGTGGATTCGCGCACGACCATGAAGCCGCCCTCCACGGTGCTGAGGTCACAGGGCCAGAGCAGTTCGGGGACGGCGGCGTGCATCAGGGGCGTAGCGACGTTGCTGATCCAGGCCTCGTCTTCGAAGCCTTCACTCAGGCGCCGCACCTCAAAAGTCAGGTAGTACTGGCCCTCGCGGTCGCCGCTGCGCACGAAGCCTTCGGCGCGCAGGGTTTCCAGCAGGCGCTTGGCGGTGGTGCGGTGCATGCCGCAGGCAGCCGCCAGCTCCCCCGTGGTGGAGCGCCCGCCCGGCGCCCGGTTGAGGGCCTTGAGCAGATCCAGCCCTCGGCTGAGGCTGCGCACATCCTTGTAGGCGGAGCTGGACGAACGGACGGCAGGCGGTGCGCTGGAATGGGTTGGCATTAGGGTTTACCCGGAGCTTCATGTGCACCAGGCGCACACAGTTTACGGGAAGCACGGGCCGCAGCAGAATGGCGGTTCACCGAATTCAGGAGCAATTCCCTTATGGCAAACCATTCCACCGTGGCCGCAAACGCGGCCTTTGATGCCGATGTCGTGATCGTGGGCGCGGGCCCCGTGGGCCTGACCATTGCCAACACACTCGGCGTGGCCGGGGTGAAAACCCTGGTGATCGAGAAGCTCGAACAGATCATTGACTACCCCCGCGCGATCGGCATTGACGACGAAGCCCTGCGCACGTTGCAGTCCTGCGGCCTGGCCGACAAGGTGGAAGCGCACATCACGCCCGAGCACTGGATGCGTTTCTTCACCGCCGATGGCCGCTGCTTTGCATCGATCGAGCCGCGCACCGACGAATTCGGCTGGTCGCGCCGCAACGCCTTCATCCAGCCGCAGGTGGACAACATCCTCTACCAGGGCCTGGGCCGTTTCCCCCATGTGACCGTGCTGTTTGACCACGGCCTGACCGGCATCACCCAGGATGCCGAGGGCGCCATCCTGGAACTGGAAAGCGGCAAGGGCGAAAAGCGCACCGTGCGCGGCCGCTATGTGGTCGCCAGCGATGGCGGCAACAGCCTGATCCGCCGCACGCTGGGCGTGCCCTTCGAGGGCCGCACCAAGGCCAACCAGTGGATCGTGGTGGACGTGCGCAACGACCCGCTGGGCACGCCCCACATCGACATGTGCTGCGACCCTGAGCGCCCTTATGTGTCGGCCGCGCTGCCCCACGGCATCCGCCGCTTTGAGTTCATGGTGATGCCTGGCGAGACAGAAGAAGAGCTGTCCAAGCCTGAAAACATGGCCAAGCTGATGCAAAAAGTGGTGCCAGACCCCGACAAGGTGGACTACATCCGCAAGCGCGTCTACACCCACAACGCCCGCCTGGCCTCCACCTTCCGCGTGGACCGCGTGCTGCTGGCTGGCGATGCCGCGCACATCATGCCGGTCTGGCAAGGCCAGGGCTACAACAGCGGCATGCGCGATGCCTTCAACCTGGGCTGGAAGCTGGCCATGGTCGTGCAAGGCAAGTGCGGCGAAGGTCTGCTGGACAGCTACAACGACGAGCGCCGCGACCACGCCCGTTCGATGATCCACCTGTCCGAAGTGGCGGGCGACATCTTCGCGCCCGCCAACCCGCTGGTCGGCCAGGTGCGCGACAAGGTGATGCTGGCCTTGAACGCCGTGCCCGCCGTCAAGCAGTACTTTGCCGAGATGCGCTTCAAGCCCATGCCCCGCTACGAAAAGGGCCTGGTGGTGATCCCCGAGCGCACAGGTTCACGCCCCCTGCTGGGCGGCCTGCTGGACCGCTCGGGCGACACGCCCATGGGCCGCCTGCTGGGCCTGATGGCCGAGAAGAAGGAGTCCGTGGTGGGCCGCATCCTGAACGGCCTGGAAGCGCCGCAGGAAAGCCCGGTGGGCCGCATGTTCATCCAGCCCCGCGTCACCACCGAGGGCGGTGAGACCGTGCGCCTGGACGAGGTGATTGGCCCGAACTTCGCCATCCTGTCCTGGGGCACCGATCCGACCTTCAACATGAGCGCCAAGACCCGTGCCTTCTGGGAGCGCGTGGGCGTGAAGTTCATCAGCGCCAAGCCCATGGTGCAGATGGCCTACCGCGACGACCTGCGTGCCGGTGTGATCACCCTGGGCGACACCCAGGCCCGCATCAAGGACTGGTTTGGCAAGCAGACCAAGTCGGTGGTGTTCCTGCGCCCCGACCGCTTCGTCGCCGCCCTGTGCTCGCCCCAGGAAGTGGACGGCATCAGCGCGCAACTGGCGCGCCTGATGGGCACGAAGCTGGAGGGCTGAACCATGGCTGCTGCCAACCGCGCGAACCGCGCCTTTCTGGGCATGTCGCACTCCCCGCTGCTGGGCCTGAACCCGGTGCCGGCGGACGTGCAGGCCTCGCTGGACGCCGCTGTGGCCCGCGCCCGCGAAGCGGTGCTGGCCTTTGACCCGGAGCTGATCGTGCTGATCGGCCCGGACCACTACAACGGCTTTTTCAACGAGCTGATGCCCCCGTTCTGCATCGGCAGCCAGGCCACTGCCGTGGGCGACTACCTGACGCCCGCTGGCACGCTGAACGTGGACGAGGCCGCCGCGCTGGGCCTGGCAACGCACCTGATGGACAGCGACTTTGACCTCGCCCTGTCGCGCCGCATGCTGGTGGACCATGGCTTTTCGCAGGCGCTGCAGTTCCTGTGGGGCAGCCTGGAAACGCCGCCGGTGGTGCCGATCTTCCAGAACGCGGTGGCCCAGCCGGGCATTCCGCGCCTGCGCCGCTGCAAGCAGCTGGGCGAGGCGATTGGCGCCTTCCTGGACACCCTGCCCCAGCGCACGCTGGTGATTGGCTCGGGCGGCCTCTCGCACGAACCGCCGGTGCCCACGCTGGCCAACCCCGACCCGGCCGTGCGCGAGCGCATCACCGCCAAGCAGTACCCCACCCAGGCCGACCGCGATGCCAAGACCGAAAAGGTGATGGCCGCTGGCATGGCGCTGGCCTCGGGCGACTCGGGCATGAAGCCGCTGAACCCAGCCTGGGACCAACGCTGGATGGACGCGCTGGAAAACGGCCAGCTGAACACCCTGACGGCCATGACCGAAGACTCGATCGAAGCAGAAGCCGGCCTGTCGGCCCACGAGTCCAAGACCTGGCTGATCGCCCGCGCCGCAATGCCCCAGGGCCAGGCGCTGCAGACCCGGCTGCGCCACTACCAGGCGGTGCCGGAGCTGATTGCGGGTTACGGCCTGCTGTTCATGCAAACGCACTGAGCGCTCCAGGCGCAGCCTGTTTGCGCCGGCCCTGCCACCAACACCCGCCGCCCTCTTGGCGGGTGTTGGTTTCTGTGTTTCCGAATGCCGCATTGCGCACATCGAAATAATCGATAAAAGACCAAAAAGAACCCATTGCTGCTACAGTTCGACCCTCATCGCATTTCTGTGACAAGGGCATGACTGCGCATCAAGTCCTTTTCATCACCCCACGGATACGCCCATGACACCCTCTTTCCCACGTCGCTCCCTGATCGCTGCCGCCGCCCTCGCGGGCCTGAGTAGCCTGTCTGGCCTGGCCGCTGCGCAAGGCACGGCCTTCCCCAGCAAGACCGTGACCATCGTGGTCCCCTTCCCGGCCGGCGGCATCACCGACACCATCGCCCGCGCCATGGGCCAGAAAATGGCGGCCACGCTGGGCCAAGCCGTCGTGGTGGACAACAAACCCGGTGGTGGCGGCCAGATCGCGGCCAACCAGGTGAAACAGGCACCAGCCGATGGCCATACGGTGTACATGGCCGCGACCGAAATGTTCGCGATCAACCCCTCGCTGTACACCAAGTTCAACTACGACCCCGTCAAGGACTTCACGCCCATCACCTCGCTGATCGCCGCACCGCTGGTGCTGGTGGTGCCCAGCGCCAGCCCCGCGACCAACGTGAACGAGCTGGTGCAGCTGGCCAAGACCCGCAAGGGCGGCGTGAACTTTGCCTCGCAAGGCCCAGGCTCCATTGGCCACCTGCTGGGCGAGCTGTTCCGCGGCAAGACGGGCGGCGACTTCCACCATGTGCCCTACAAGGGCTCTGCACCGGCACTGCAAGACGTCATGAGCAACCAGGTGGACATGATGTTTGATCCGGTGATCACCACCGCGCCGTTGATCAACGGCAAGAAGCTCAAGCCCCTGGCCATTGCCGCCGCCAAGCGCGCGCCGCAACTGCCGGACGTGCCCACCCTGACGGAGTTGGGCATCAAGGGCGTGGAAGCCGGCGTGTGGTTCGGCGCCGTGGCCAAAGCCGG
>CAYZPX010000031.1:0-18742 GCA_964480105.1 uncultured Burkholderiaceae bacterium
CGTGCTGGCCCTGGCCTTTTTGACCAAGGGCGCGATGTGGCCGCTGGGCTTCTGGCTGCCAACCACCTATGCCGCGGCGTCGCCCCCCGTGGGAGCCATGCTGGTGCTGATGACCAAGGTCGGGGTCTATGCCGTGCTGCGCCTGTGGCTGGCGGTGTTTGGCGACACGGCCGGGCCACTGGCAGGGTTTGGCTTTGGGGCCTTGCTGGCGGGCGGCATGGCCACGCTGCTGTTTGGTGCCATCGGCATGCTGGCCAGCCAGGACGGCGGGCGCATGGCGGGCTACGGGGCCATCATTTCCTCGGGCACCCTGCTGGCGGTGGTCGGCCACAGCGGGGGCAGTGTGCTGGCCTCGGGCCTGTACTACCTGCTGGGCTCCACGCTGGCGATGGCGGCCTTCATGCTGCTGATCGAGCTGACGGACCGCATCCGTCCGCTGGGGGCCTCGCTGCTGGCCATCTCGATGGAGGCCTTCGCGGTCGAGGACAAGCCCGAGGACCCGGTGGGCGTGGGCATTCCCGGCACGCTGGCCTTCCTGGGCCTGAGCTTCACCGCCTGCGCGCTGATCCTGAGCGGCATGCCCCCGCTGACCGGTTTCGTGGCCAAGTTCAGCCTGTTCCACGCCTTGCTGGCCACCGGGAATGGCGTGGTGGCCGCGCAGACCTGGGGGCTGATCGCGCTGGTCGTGCTGGCGGGCCTGGCGACGATCATCTCCGTCGTGCGCCTGGGCGTGCGCACTTTCTGGGCGGCGGGCGTGGTCACGCCACCGCGGCTGGAGCTGTCGGAGGCCCTGCCAGTGAGCCTGCTGGTGGGCCTGTGCGTGCTGCTCACGCTGCAGGCGGGTCCGGTGCTCGACTATCTGGGCCGCACGGCCGAGGGGCTGGTGCAGCCCCAGGTGCAGGGCCAGCGGGTGCTGCAGCTCCTGCCAGTGCCAGGGGCCCCGGACGCAGCGGCCAAGGAGGCACGGCCATGAAGCGCTGGTGGCCCTCGCCCCGGCTGTCGGTGGCACTGCTGCTGGTGTGGCTGGTGCTGAACCAGAGCCTGGAAGCCGCGCACTGGCTGCTGGGCGGCCTGCTGGGCACAGTGGTTCCGCTGCTGTCGCGGCCGCTGCAGGCCCCGGGTGCCGTGCGGCCAGGGCGGCCGCTGGCGCTGGCACGGCTGCTGTGGCTGTCGGCGATCGAGATCGTGCGCTCCTGCTTCAACGTGAGCCGGATCATCCTGCTGCGCCCGGCGCACCGGGTGAACTCCCAGTTCATCCGGGTGCCACTGGACCTGCGCGACCCGCATGGGCTGGCGCTGCTGTCCTGCCTGATCAACATCACGCCTGGCACGGTGTGGGTGGAAATCCTGCCCGAATCGCACACCCTGCTGCTGCATGTGTTTGACCTGCACGACGAGGCCTGGTGGATCGACACCCTCAAGACCGCCTACGAACGCCCCATCATGGCGGTGTTCGAAGGGCGGGACGCCCCTTCGACTTCTGGAGACTTGCGATGAGCACCGCCGCCCTGCTGTCGGCCGCGACCCTGTTTGCCCTGGCCTGCGTGGTGCTGGGCATGGTGCTGTGCACCCTGCGCCTGTGGGTGGGCCCCACGGCGCAGGACCGGGTGCTGGCCCTGGACACCCTGTGGATGTGCGCCATGCTGCTGACGCTGCTGCTGGGCATCCGCCACGGCACAGCCATGTACTTTGAGGCCGCGCTGCTGATTGCCCTGCTGGGCTTTGTCTCGACGGTGGCGCTGGCCAAATTCCTGATGCGCGGGGAGGTGATTGAATGAACGCTGCGGACACCCTGCCCTGGTGGGCAGCGCTGCTGGTGGCAGCCTTGCTGGTGCTGGGGGGGCTGATCGCGCTGATCGGCACCCTGGGCCTGTGGCGGCTGGAGAATTTCTACCAGCGCATCCACGGCCCAGCCATCACGGTCACGCTGGGCGCAGGCTGCATCCTGCTGGCCTGGATGGTGTATTTCAGCGTGGCCGCGCCGGGCTGGGCGCTGCAGGGCCTCTTGATCACCGTCTTCGTGCTGCTGACGGCGCCGGTGGTCAGCATGCTGCTGATGCGCGCCGCCGTGTCCCGGGACCCCGCCTTGCGCGACGAGACGGATCCTGATTCCAGCACCAAATCGGGCTCCAGCCCAATGGATACCAGCGGTACCAGCTCCTAAATCAGGAGCAAATACTACACCTGCCACCCCTAACAAAAAACCCCTTGGCCGGGGACGGCGCAAGGGGCTGCGGGGGGCGCGGGGCGGGTACCGCTCAGGTGCGGGGCGTGCGCGAGGTGGGCATGACCAGGGCGTCGCCCTCGATCACCACCTTGCCGCCGACGGTGCAGGTGGTGGTGAGCACGACGCGGCGTTTTTCCTGCAGGATCTCCTGCACGGTGACCTTGGCGTGCACGGTGTCGCCGGGACGCACCGGTGCCTTGAAGCGCAGGTTCTGGCCCAGGTAGATCGTGCCAGGGCCGGGCAGGCGGCCGGCAATGGCCGCCGAGATCACGCTGGCGGTCAACATCCCGTGGGCGATGCGGCCCTTGAACGGGGTGGTCTGGGCAAATTCTTCGTTGATGTGCACGGCGTTGTTGTCGCCGGAGGCACCGGCAAACAGCACGATGTCCGCTTCGGTGATGGTCTTGGCAAAGGTGGCGGTCATGCCCACTTGCAGGTCTTCAATGTCGTAGCCGTTCAGATCGTTCATGGTTTCTCCTTGTGTGTTTGTTGTGTTGGGAAAAGGGCAAGCGCCCCATGGTCAATGGCGCGGTGGCGGGTACAGCCAGTTGGCAAGCAGGCGCACCAGGGTGGGCATGTACAGCCAGGTCATGGTGGCGGTGATCACGCCGGTGACGACCAGCACTGTCAGCGGCATGGGCAAGAACTGGCCCAGGAAGGGGCTGAGGGTGTAGGAAAACAGCAGCACCAGCGGGAAGATGCCGCTCCAGGTCATCAGCGCCATCTTCCAGCGCGGCGGCGGGGCCTTGGTGCGCGCGGTGGGCAGGGAGAACCAGGTCTCCAGCCCGCTGAGCACGCGGCGGCCGCCGTCGCCGCTGGTGAGGGGCGCCATCTGCGCCAGCCACTGACGGCGCTCGGCGCTGTCGGACCAGGCCTGCAGCTGGGCCTCGCTGTCAAAGGCAAACACCGTGCGCCAGCAGCGGTCGCCGGCGTCAGGCTCGGGCCGCACCAGAAAGCCCCCCATGTGGCCAGGGAAGCGGGCGGCGGCGGCCTGCATACCGGTCATCAGGCGCTCGTACTCCGCCTCGTGCCCGGGGAGCACTTCGCGGGTGACGATCACGGTCAGGGGGGCTGTCTTCATGGGGAGCTTCCTTGCAACGCGGGGTCAGACCTTGGCGGGCACCTTGGCTGCGTCCGTGCGGGCCACGGCCTTGGCAGCGGTCGGGTTCTCGAACGCGGCCAGACGCTGGGCACGCAGCACCTTGGCGTCTTCCACGCTCTTTTCCTTCACATGGCCGTAGCCACGGATCTCGTCGGGCACCCGGGCCAGCGCCACCGCAGCGGCGTGGTTCTCGGGGGTCAGGCGGGCACAGATGGCGTCGAGTTCACGGATGTAGTCCTCGATCAGCTGGCGCTCCATGTGGCGCTCTTCGGTCTTGCCGAAGACGTCGAGCGCACCGCCGCGCAGGCCCTTCAGGCCCTTGAGCCACGCAAAGGCCGACTTCATCCAGGGACCGAACTGCTGCTTGACGAGGTGACCGGTCACCGGGTCGCGCTTGGAGATCGCAGGCGGTGCCAGGTTGTACTTGACCGAGTAGCCGTTGGGGAACATGGCGTCCAGCTGGGCTTTGAAGGCCGGGTCGCTGTGCAGACGGGCGACTTCGTACTCGTCTTTGTAAGCCATGAGCTTGTACAAGAAGCGGGCGGCGGCCTCGGTCAGCGCGGTCTTGCCGGGCACAGCCTTGGCTTCGGCGGCTTGCACGCGCTGGATCACTTCGGCGTAGCGCTTGGCGTAGGCCTGGTCCTGGTACTCGATCAGCTCGGGCACGCGCACTTCAACCAGGCGCAGGACTTCGCCCTGGACACCGATGGAATCCACGATGGCCTTGGCCACGGGCGAGAGCTGGGGCTTCTCGATCTTGGGCGCGTACTTGGCGATCTCGGCCATCACAAAGGCGCGGTCAATCACGGCCATGCGGCCCCACTTGAACGCAGCCAGGCTTTGCTCCACGCCCACGCCGGAGGCCTTGATGGCGGCCTCGATGGACTCGGCCTTCAGCGGGATGGTGCCGGCCTGGTAGGCCACACCGACCATGAAGTTGTTGGTGGCCATCGCGTCACCGAACAGGCCTTCGGCCAGGGCCTGGCCGTCCAGATAGACGTTGTCGGCCGCACGGGTCACCTTGTCGATGCCGGCCGTGAGGTCGGGCACGATCGGGAAGACGTTCTTGCGGTCCTTGATCATCTGGCCCGTCGGCGTCTTGGTGGTGTTGACCACGGCGATCGTGCGCTCGGGCAGGCACTTGTCCAGGTTCTTGGGATCGGTCGCGTTCAGGATGTCAAAGCCCAGGTACAGGTCGGTGCGGCCGTCCGACACCTTGTTGTTGCCGGGATAGGGCTGGTGGGTCACCTTGATGTCGGAGATCACCGCGCCGCCCTTTTGCGCCAGGCCGGTCTGGTCCAGGCCCACGACATGCTTGCCTTCCAGGCGCGCGGCGTTGGCCAGGGTGGCCACCACAGTCACCGAGCCGGTGCCGCCAATGCCCATCACGTGGATGTTGAAGCCCACGCTGTCGTCGATCTTGTTGACCGGGGTCGGCAGTTCGCGGTCCAGCGCCGGGATGCGGCCCTTCTTCTTTTTCTTGCCCTCGCCTGCGGGGGCAGGGTTGGGTGTGACGGTCAGGAAGGATGGGCAGAAGCCCTTGACGCAGGAGAAGTCCTTGTTGCACGAAGACTGGTGGATGCGGGTCTTGCGGCCGAATTCGGTCTCGACGGGCTCCACGCTCATGCAGTTGCTCTTGACGCCGCAATCACCGCAGCCTTCGCAGACGCGCTCGTTGATCACGGTGACTTCGACGGGCTCCTCGGCCTTGCCACGGCTGCGGGCACGGCGCAGTTCGGCCGCGCATTCCTGGTCGTGGACCAGCACGGTCGTGCCTTCAATGGCGGCCAGTACGCGCTGGGCCTCGTCCAAGCGGTCGCGGTGCCAGCACTCGGTGCCACCGGGCAGGCCGCTGATCAGCTCGGGGCGGTCGCTGGTGACGATGACTTTCTTGACGCCATTGGCCAGCAGATCAGCCACCACCTGGGACAGCGGCTCCTCGCCCTGGATGGCCTGGCCACCCGTCATCGAGGTGTGCGCATTGCGCAGCAGCTTGAAGGTGATGTTGGTGTTGGTACTGGCGCAGTAACGGATCGCCAGGCTGCCGGAGTGGGCGTAGGTGCCGTCGCCCATGTTCTGGAAGATGTGCTTGGTGTCGGTGAACGGCGCCATGCCGATCCACTGCGCGCCCTCGGCACCCATGTGCGTGCCCATGACCACGTTGCGGTCCATCCACATCGCCATGGTGTGGCAGCCAATGCCGGCGGACACGATGCTGCCTTCGGGCGCCTGGGTGGAGCTGTTGTGCGGGCAGCCCGAGCAGAACCAGGCCGTGCGGCCCGAAGTTTCCAGCTTGGCGCGGGCGTGAATTTCATCGACGCGCTTGATCCAGGCCTCGGCGGATTCGACGCGGGTCTTGCGAGACAGGCGCTTGACCAAGGCACGGCCAATCACGTCGGCCTCGAACTCGCCGTAGTGCGGCAGCAGTTCCTTTTCTTCCTCGTCGAACTTGCCGACGATGCGCGGCGCATTGGCCATGCCGTAGAGCACGTTCTTGGCAAACATTTCCAGGAAGGGGCGCTTTTCCTCGACCACGAAGATTTCTTCCAGGCCCTTGGCAAAGTCACGCACCACAGTGGGCTCCATCGGGAAGAGCATGCCCATCTTCAGGATGCGGATGCCGTAGCGGCGCAGGGCATCGTCGTCCAGGCCCAGCTCGAAGAAGGCCTGGCGCAGGTCGTTGTAGCTCTTGCCGGCGGTGATGATGCCCAGCCAGGCGTCCTTGTTTTCGAAAGCGACGTTGTTCAGCTTGTTGGCGGCGGCGTAGCGCTTGGCCACTTCCAGGCGGCGGGTGTAGAGCGACTGCTCCATCTCCAGCGCCTCGGCGCGCACGTTCATGCCCAGGTTCATGTTGGGCGTGAACAGCTTGCCGTCAAATTCCAGGTCCGGGGTGACGAACTCCATCCGGTCCAGGTCGATGTTGGCAGTGCCAGTGCCATCGGCAATGTTGGTCACGATCTTGTGACCGATCCACAGGCCCGACAAGCGGGACATCTGGTAGCCGTGCAGGCCCAGGTCCAAAATTTCTTGCACGTTGCTGGGGTACAGAGACGGCATGCCGACGTGGAACAGCATGGGCTCGGACTGGCTGGCCAACGACGAGGACTTGCAGCTGGGGTCATCGCCGACCACGGCCAGCACGCCGCCATTCTTGCCAATGCCGGTGTAGTTGGCGTGCTTGAGCGCATCGCCGCTGCGGTCCACGCCCGGGGCCTTGCCGTACCACATGCCGGTGACGCCGTCGAACTTCTGCTTGCCGACGGTGTGCAGCATCTGCGTGCCCCACACGGCGGTGGCGGCCAGATCTTCGTTCAAACCATCGACAAAGTGGATGTGCTTGGACAGCAGGGTTTTTTCGTTTTTGATGAAGGCTGCATCGAGCATGCCGACGGGCGAGCCGCGGTAACCCGAAATGAACATGCCGGTCTTCAGGCCCCGGCGTTCGTCCATGCGAACTTGGTCGAGGGTCAGGCGCACGAGGGCGTCAATACCGCCGACGTTGATGCTGCCCTTTTCTTGGGTGAAGACGTTGTTGATGTCTTTTTTCGATGACATGGTTCAAATCCTTTGGAAGGGGAGCAATCACTCCGCTGCGGCTGTCCAGGCCTGGCACCTTCAAAGGTCTGTGCCATGCCGGAGCACCGCACCGTGTGGATCTTGATGGTAGCCAAGGCCGTCTGGTACCGAGGGGAAAAATCCCTAGGGTCAACCCGTACCGACGAGGGACCGGACGGATGAGACGGGCCTTGGCAGGCTCAGGATCAGACGAAGCGCATCGACACGGTGCCCAGGTCCTGGAAGCGCACGGAGACGTTGTCGCCAGGGTTCACCAAGTAGGCTTCGGTCACACCACCGGTCATGATGAAGGTGCCGGCAGGGATGTGCTGGCCACGGGCGCCCAGGTGGTTAGCCATCATCGCGACAGCAGCCAGGGGGTGGCCCAGCACGGCAGCGCCAGCGGCCATGGACTTGATCTCGCCGTTGATTTCGAGGACCACGCCCAGGGTGCGCAGGTCCAGGTCCTGCAGGTCGCGCGGACGGCCGCCGATCACGAAGCGCGAGGACGAGGTGTTGTCGGCAATCACGCTCTTGAGGTCGAACTTGAAGTCGCGGTAGCGGCTGTCGATCACTTCGACGGCGGGGATCACGAAATCGGTGGCGGCCATCACGGCGGCCACATTGCAGCCAGGGCCGGAGAGCGGGGCCTTGGTGACGATGCAGATCTCGGCTTCGACCTTGGGGTGGATCAGTTCGCTGTGCTTGATCTCGCCGCCATCGGGGCGGGCCATGTAGTCGCTGACAAAGCCGAACACGGGGGTTTCCACACCCATCTGCTTCATCTTGGCGAAGGAGGTCAGGCCAGCCTTCAGGCCCACGGTCTTGTGGCCACGGGCTTCCTTGCGGCGGCGGATTTCGTCCTGGATGGCGTAGGCGTCGTCCCAATCCATGGTTGGATGGTCGGCCGTGATCATGGTCACGTCACGGGCCTGCAGTTCGGCGTTTTCAAGGTGCTCGGCCAGGGCCAGGATGGTGGTGTTGTCGAGGTTCATGGGACAAAGACTCCGGATAGATCAAATTCAGATGAAGCGGACGCTGGTGCCGCCCAGGCCACCGACGTCGCAGCGCAGGCTGTCGCCGGGCTTGACGGGCACCAGGGGGGATTGCGAACCGGACAGGATCACTTCGCCGGCCTTCAGGCCAATGCCCAGGCGGCCCAGGGTGTTGGCCAACCAGGCCACGGCGTTGGCCGGGGAGCCTTGCACGGCGGCGCCGGCAGAGGTGCTGATGACCTCGCCGTTCTTTTCCAGCACCATACCGGCCAGGGCCAGGTCGAGGTCACGCGGGCTGCGGCGCACGCCGCCCAGTGTCAGCACGCCGCAGGAGGCGTTGTCGGCCACGGTGTCCTGGATCTTGATCTTCCAGTCGCGGATGCGGGAGTCCACGATCTCGAAGCAGGGCACGACGAAATCGGTGGCGCGCAGCACGTCGG
Source organism: uncultured Burkholderiaceae bacterium (assembly GCA_964480105.1). Taxonomy (GTDB): domain Bacteria; phylum Pseudomonadota; class Gammaproteobacteria; order Burkholderiales; family Burkholderiaceae_C; genus CAYZPX01. The sequence goes on from CAYZPX010000031.1 coordinate 8,320, forward strand.
CGGCGGTCACACCTGGGCCCATCAGGTCGGCCTTGAGCACGAAGGCCACTTCGGCCTCGGCCTTGGGGGCAATCATGGTGTCGCAGCGGATGGCTTCGCCTTCGTTGAAGACCATGCCGGAGGTCATCTGGCCAAAGTCGGGCTGGTTCACGCCGAGCATGTCCATCACGACCTTGCTGGTGACGCCGATCTTCTTGCCGATGATGGTCTCGCCGGCGTCCAGGCGGCGCTGGATCATGCGCAACTGGATCTGGTAGGCATCTTCGATGGTGATGCCGGCTTCGCGGTCGGTCAGGGGATCGACGGCCTTGCGGTCGATCAGGGCCTGGTAGAGCTCATCGCCGTACTGCTGGATTTTGGTGGGGTCCATCATGGTGGGAATCCGGAAAAGGTTGCTGAGAAGAAAACAGACACGGCCAACGCGGTGGCCGGCCTTGGGAAGAATGTAGCCCGGGACTCGGGGCTCTGGAGAACGATTGCCACGTGGGAGACAGGAGACCCTGTCCCACCGCGGGCATGCTCTCTCAGTACTTGACCATCACGTTGCGCAGCTCGGTGTAGAACTCGAAGGAATGCACACCGCCCTCGCGGCCAATGCCGGACTGCTTGGAACCACCGAAGGGGGTGCGCAGGTCGCGCAGGAACCAGCTGTTGATCCAGCACAGGCCCACTTCGATGTGCTTGGCCATGCGGTTGGCGCGGCCGATGTCCTGGGTGTAGATCGAGGTGGCCAGGCCGTAGCGGTTGTTGTTGACCTTGGCCAGCACTTCCTCTTCGGTGTCGAAGGGGCTGATGTGGCAGCAGGGGCCGAAGATTTCTTCGGTCACCACGGACGCGGTCTCGGGCAGGCCGGTCCAGATGGTGGGCTGCACCCAGCAGCCGTCCTTCAGCTCAGCAGGCATGTCGGGCACGCCGCCGCCGGCGACGATGGTTGCACCTTCGTCCTTGGCCTTCTGGTAGTAGGACAGCACCTTGGCCTGGTGTTCCTTGCTGATCAGCGGGCCGATCTTGGTTTCGTGGTCGAAGGGCAGGCCGGGCTTCATGGCGTCGGCCTTGGCCTTCAGGGCCGCGACGAACTTGTCGAAGATGGGGCGCTGCACGTACACGCGCTCGGTGCCCAGGCAGACCTGGCCAGCGTTCTCAAAGCAGGAGCGGGTCACGGTGTCCACAGCGACCTGGAAGTCGCAATCGTCGAACACCACGGCGGCGTTCTTGCCGCCCAGTTCCAGCGACACGGGGCGGATGCCTTCGGCGGCAGCCTTCATGATGGCGGTACCGGTGCCGGTCTCGCCCGTGAAGGTGATGCCGTTGACATCGGGGTGCGAGGTCAGGAAGGCGCCGGCGGAGTTGGGGCCAAAGCCATGCACCACGTTGTAGACGCCCTTGGGCACGCCCACCTTGTTCATGACTTCCCCCAGCAGGGTGGCGGTCAGCGGGGTCTCTTCGGAGGGCTTGATCACCACGGTGTTGCCACAGGCCAGGGCCGGGCCGGCCTTCCAGGTCATGAGCAGCAGGGGCAGGTTCCAGGGGCAGACCACGGCGATCACGCCACGGGGCACGCGCACGCCGTAGCTCAGGGCCGTCTTGCCATCGGGCGTCCGCATCTCGAACGACTCGGTGGACATGTTCTTGATGGTGTCGGCAAAGATCTGGAAGTTGGCCGCACCGCGGGGAATGTCGATATGGGATGCCAGGTGGGCAGGCTTGCCGGTGTCGGCGATTTCGGCTTGCAGGAAATCGTCGAAACGGCGGTTGATCTCGTTGGCGACCGCGTCGAGCATCTTCACGCGCTCAACCACGGACAGTTGGCCCCAGGGGCCCTTCAAGGCGGCTTTGGCGGCAGCCACGGCGGCATCAACTTCGGGCTTGCCAGCTTCGAAAACCTGACCAATCACGGAGTTGTCGACGGGGTTGCGGTCTTCAAAGGTTTTACCGCTGGCGTTTTTGACGAATTCGCCGTTGATGAAGTTCAGGATTTCTTTCATGTCGCAAGTCCTCATGTGAGTGTGTTTGTTGTATGTGGCAGGGCCGCCGGTCATTGCGGCGAGAGGCCCATCGCGGCGATTCCCGCCTTGGCGCAGGCTTCGTCTTCCTGTTCGGATCCTCCAGAGACGCCAATGCCGCCAATCAGCTGGCCTTCATGGCGCAGCGGCAATCCCCCTCCGAAGCACACCATGCGGGGGCGCATGGGAATGCCGTCGCGCACCGCGGGCGAATGGGTCGCCAGCGCCTCGGTCCATGCCGAGGTGGGCAGGCCGAAGCCCGCCGCCGTGTACGCCTTGTCGATCGCAATGTCGATGGAATGCAGGAAGGCGCCTGGCATGCGCAAGAACCCAGCCAGGTTGCCCCCTGCATCGACCACCGCGATGTTCACCTTGATGCCAGCCTCGTCGGCGAAGCGCGCTGCGGCAGCAATGCCCGCAGCGGCGGCCTCCCAGTGCACCACGTGTTGGGCGGCGGAAACTTGCATCAGGTAAATACCGACAGGAAGGCTTCGTTCAGCTTGCGATCGTGATAGAAGATCGCAGGGCCCAACTCGTCATCGGTCCAGGTGATGGTCGGCTTGTCCGGGTAGTGGTGGTAACCACCGGCAAACACTTCGTTGCGGTTGCCCGAAGGATCGAAGAAATAAATGGTTTCGCCGCGCGTGATGCCATGGCGGGTTGGGCCAATGTCGATGGACACCTTGTTGCGCGACAGGATGTCACCGGCCTTGAGCACCTGCTCCCAGGTCCCCAGCAGGAATGAGGCATGGTGGAACTTGCCCTTGACCGGCTGGCGAATGAAGGCCACGTCGTGGGCCTTGTTCGAGCAGGTCAGGAAGGCGCCGATCATGAATTTCTTATCGGGACCGGCCATCACCTGTTCGGCGATGCTGAAGCCCAGCACTTCGGTGAACAGCTTGACGGTGCCGTCCAGGTCGTCCCCGTACAGCAGGCAGTGGTCGTAGCGGCTGGGCGAGATGCCCTTCAGGCCATCGGGCCAGGGATTGGGGTTGAGGTCAGGACCGTCGGTACCACAGTTGTTGCCCACGATCTTGCGCTCGGCGTACAGCTCCATCACATGCCCGGTGGGGATGGTGAAGCGGAAACGCTCGCCAGTTTCCGGGTGTTCGCCGGCAGGAACCCACGAGAAGTCGGAGCACAGACCGGACTGCTCGACGTCGGCGGCCAGCTTCTTCAGCGTGGCGGGCGAATCGACCTTCCAACCCATGTAGTCCATGCCCGCTTCGTCGGCTTCACGCAGCACGACGCTGTGGTGGTCCACTTCGTCCCAGGCTTTGAGGAAGACACGCTTGGTCTTCTCATCGCGGGCCGTCTCAATCAGGCCCAGCACGTTCACATAGTGATTCAGTGCCGGCTCGAGTTCAAGCACGCGAATTTGCACGTGCCCGGGGCGCAGAACGCCAGTCAATGCCATATCAATCTCCTTGACGGGTTATTTAATTGAATACGTCGTAAGACCCGATCACAAATTACGACGCAGTACCTTGCACTCAGGCGGGCTTCCAAGCCCGACCCAGCGCACGCAGCGACAAATCGCCGCTGGGGAACACCTTACACGCCAGGACAATGCCCTGGGCCTCATCTTCCGCAGAAATCACGGCGCGGTTCATCTTGCGCACGGTGTAGTCGCCAGACAGGATCTCCACCTTGCAGGCACCGCAGCCGCCATTGCGGCAGCCCACCGGAATGCCCTTGCAGACCGCCTTTTCCATGGCGATCAGCACATTGACATCTTCCGCACAGCGAAAGATCTCGCCACTGTTTTCAATCGTGACCGTATGGTGTGACATAGCTGTGTACCTCGGAATCAATGGCCCTTGGCCGCCGATGCGGAGCGGCTGTGGTTGACCAGGGCCACCGCGACAGCCGCGATGGCGGCGGGAATGGAAATCGCCATGAAATTCTGCTCGAGCGGCAAGGCCATGCCGACCAGGGTGCCGATCACGATGGGCGCCAGGATCGCACCGCTGCGGCCCACGCCCGAGGCCAGGCCAATCCCGGTGGAACGGGTCGCCATCGGGTAGTACTGGCCCACGTAGGCATAGGTCACGATCTGCGTGCCGATGGTGGAGGCACCGGCCAGGCCCACCAGCAGAAACAGCACTTCGGTCGGCACTTTGTAGCCCAGCAGGGTGATCGAAACCGCCGCGAGCACATACATGCTGAACAGCACCCACTTGATGTGGAAACGGTCGGCCAGCCAGCCACCGCCAATCGCGCCCACCATGCCGCCAAAGTTCAGCACCAGCACCATGGTCAGCGCCGAACCCAGGCTGTAGCCCGCGCTGGCCATCAGCTTGGTCAGCCAGGAACTGAGGGCATACACCATGAACAGGCACATGAAGAAGGCGATCCAGAACATGATCGTGCTGAAGCCACGGCCTTCGCGGAACAGGTCGGCGATGGGCGCGCTGCTGGCCTTGCCTTGCGCGGGCAGAGCGAAGCGGTCACTGGCCGCAGGACGGTAGGCAGGGTCCAGGCGCGCGACGATGGCCTTGAGTTCATCCAGGCGGTTCTGGCGCAGCAGGAAGGGCATGGATTCCGGCAGCGACTTCAGGATGAAGGGAATCAGCAGCACCGGCAGGCCGGCGGCCAGGAACACCGATTGCCAGCCATAGGACTCGATCAGGCCCTTGCCCAGCACCGCCGCCAGCATGCCACCGACGGCATAGCCGCTGAACATCAGCGTCACCATGGTGGAGCGGATCTTGCGGGGCGAGTACTCGGTCATCTGGGCGACCACGTTGGGCATCACGCCGCCAATGCCCAGGCCTGCCAGAAAGCGCATCACGCTGAACATGACGGGATCAGAGGTGAAGCCAGCCGCCGCCGTGAAGGTGCTGAACAGGAAAATACAGATGGCAATCGCCCAGCGGCGGCCAATGCGGTCGGCAATCGTGCCCAGGAAGATGGCGCCGAACATCATGCCGAACAGGGCGGAGCTGACCATGAAACCGGCATTGGTGGGATTGACGCCCATCTCCTTCATGATCGATGGCAGGGCGATGCCTGCCACTGCCAGGTCGTAGCCATCAAAAATGATGATGAGGGCACACCAGAAAAGCACCCAGCCGTGGAAACCATTGAACTTGGCTTCATCGGCGGTCTGGTGAATGTCAACGTGACGCATGCAAGGTCTCTTTTTATTGTCGAATGCCAGCGGCCAGGCGAAGGAGGCAGGCCCGACCGCTGTTGGCGGGCTCAGCCCAAGTCGCCTCCGCCCACGGGCAGGACCGAACCGGTGATGTAGGAAGATTCGTCGGACGCAAAGAACAGGATCGGCGCGACCTGCTCATCCAACGTGCCGTAGCGGTGCATGGGACTGGAGTCCAGGGTCTGGTCCACGATGGCCTGGTACCAGGCCTTTTCCTTGGCGGATGGCTTGGCCGCGTTGCGCGGGATCTTGCGCGGCGGGGCCTCGGTGCCGCCCGGAGCCGTGGCGTTGATGCGGATGCCGTTCTTGGCCTGCTCCAACGCGATCGATGCCGTCAGAGCATTCACCCCGCCCTTGGCCGCGGCATAAGGCACGCGGTGGATGCTGCGGGTGGCGATCGAGGACACATTGACGATGGTGCCCTTCTTCTTCTTGACCATGAAGGGCAGCACCGCGCGGCAGGACCACAGCGTGGGGAACAGCGAGCGGTTGATTTCCTTCTGGATTTCCTCAATGCCGTACTGGTCGTAGGGCTTGGTCCAGATGGTGCCACCCACGTTGTTGACCAGCACGTCGATGCGCTTGAAGCGGCGGATGGCCTCGGCCACCATGGCTTCGGCGCCGGCATAGGCTTCAAGGTTGGCCTCGAAGGCAAAGCCCGTGCCGCCGGCCGCGGTGATTTCCGCCGCCACCTCGTGAACGATGGGGGAGATGTCCACGGCCAGCACGGCGCCGCCCTCGGCCGCAATCGCCAAGGCCACGGCCTTGCCGATGCCCTGGGCTGCGCCGGTGACGACCACGGTCTTGCCCGCAAAGCGGGGGCCCGTGCGGCCTATGCCGGAAGCCGCCGCGCCTTGCGGCGCGGCGCCGTCGGTGGTGTTCAGGCGCTTCATGCCCCGCCCTCGCTGGAGGCGGAGAACTTCTCGAAGTAGAAGCCCTTGGGCGCCACGCCCACGCCGTCCATCCACTTGCGCACGCCCTCGACCATGGGTGGCGGGCCGCACACGTACACGTCCGCATCGCCGCCGTTCAGGTCGCCCTGGGCCAGGTGGTCGGTCACGTAGCCCAGGCGGGGATGGCCGCTGTCCTTGTCCACCACGCAGGTGAAGTAGTCAAAGTTCGGCAAGGCCGCCTTCAGGGCGTCCAGCGCTTCCAGCTCGACCAGGTCGGCGTTGGTGTTGACGCCGTAGGCCAGCTTGATCGGCTGGGTGGTCGGGTTGTCCTTGAGCCACAGCAGCATGGACAGGAAGGGCGCCAGGCCCGTGCCACCGGCCAGCATCAGGATCGGGCGCACGGCCGGACGCAGGTAGAAGCTGCCGTAGGGTCCGGTGAAGCCCATGAAGTCGCCCACATTCGCCTTGCTGCGCATGAAGGTGCTCATCAGGCCGCCAGGCACGTCGCGGATCAGGAAACCCAGCTCGTCCTGGTCGGGCGCGGAACTGAAGGAGTACGAGCGCGTGTCCTTGCTGCCGGGCACGTTCAGGTTCACGTACTGGCCGGGCAGGAAGGACAGCGGGCGCTCGGCCTTCAGCGTGAAGCTGACGGTGGTGGGCGATTCCCGGTCGATCTTGGACAGGTGGCCGCCATGGCTGCCCACCTCGGTCTTGCAGGCCGCCGACGAGGCCGGCACGCGGATCACGCAATCCGACTTGGGGCGCATCTGGCAGGTCAGCACGTAGCCCTTGGCGGCTTCGTCGTCGGTCAGGGCGTCCTCAATGTAGACGCCCATCTCGTAGTCACCGCTTTCGCAATGGCATTTGCAGGTGCCGCAGGCGCCGTCGCGGCAGTCCAGCGGAATGTTGATCTTGACCTTGTAGGCCGCATCACAGACGAGCTCGCTGGGCTCGCACTTGATCATGCGGGTGACGCCGTCCTCGAATTGCAGGGCAATGTTGTAAGCCATGGCAGGGCCCTCAGATGTGGTAGACGTCCAGCATGTGGTGGATGTAGTCGTTCTTCAGAACGATGTACTTCTTCTTGATCAGCGGCTTCGGGCCGGAAGTGTCCAGCAGGTAGCGCGCGGTGCCGAAGTACAGGTCCACGATGTCGTAGCGGAAGCTGTGCGTCGTCCAGTTGAAGCACAGGTCCACGCTGTTCTCGTCCTGGGACAGGATCTCGATGTTGCTGATCGAACGGTTGTAGCGCGTATCGGGCGTGGACGCGCTGGAGCGGTCGGTCTCGATGCGGAACACGCGGTCTTCCAGGCCCTGCTTGCTGGGGTAGTAAATCAGCGACACCTCGTTGTGCGGGTTCGAGGTCAGCGTGTCGTCATCGTCCCAGGAAGGCATGTAGTAGTCCACGTCGTCGGCGTAGAAGGCGAGCCAGTCGGCCCAGCGCTTTTCCGCCTGGGCCCGGGCTTCGGCGTACAGGAAGGCTTGGATGTCGTTGTAGGAAAGCATGGCGTGTGTGTCCCTTGTTGTTCTCGCGAAATCAGGTGTTGTCCTTGGCTTCGGCGGCCAGGGCTTTCTCCATGGTCTGGAGCCAGTACTCGTGCTGGCCGATGTACAGGCCCTCGTCCTCGGTCTTGATGCAGCTCAGCTCGGGTTTGAGGTCGATCAGGTCGGCCGTGGCGTCGGGGCCGCGCACCCAGTGCGTGGCGCCACGGCTCAGGTCGTTCCACTTGACGGCACGGCCTTCGAAGCCGTTCTGGCAGGAACGGAATTCCTCCAGGTCGTCGGGCGTGGCCATGCCGGTGGCGTTGAAGAAGTCTTCGTACTGGCGCAGGCGGCGTTCGCGGGACTCGGGGGACTCGCCCTTGGGGGCGATGCAGTAGATGGTGGCTTCGCTCTTGTTGACCGAGATCGGGCGCACCACGCGGATCTGCGAGCTGAACTGGTCCATCAGGTACACATTGGGGTACAGGCACAGGTTGCGCGACTTGCGCAGCATCCAGTCGGCCTTGGCCTCGCCGAACTTCTCGACCCATTCGGCGCGCTTGGCGTACAGGGGACGGTCTTCGGGGTTGGACCAGTTCGTCCACAGCAGCATGTGGCCGTTCTTGAAGGAGTAGGAGCCTCCGCCCTGCTTGGCCCAGGCGCCGGCGTTCATGGCCTTGACGTTGTCCACCTTGCCATCGGCACCGCGGCGGGCCGTGGTGGCTGCGTAGTTCCAGTGCACGGCAGACACGTGGTAGCCGTCGGCACCGTTTTCGGCCTGGAGCTTCCAGTTGCCGTCAAAGGTGTAGGTGGAGCTGCCGCGCAGCACTTCGATGCCTTCGGGGGCCTGGTCCACGATCATGTCGATGATCTTGGTGGTCTCGCCCAGGAACTCGGTCAGCGGGGCCACGTCGGGGTTGATGCTGCCGAACAGGAAGCCACGGTAGCTTTCGAAGGCGCCCAGCTTGCCCATGTCGTGGCTGCCGTTCTTGTTGAAGGTCTCGGGGTAGCCGGCGTCGGGCGACTGGTCCTTGACCTTGAGCAGCTTGCCGCTGTTGTTGAAGGTCCAGCCATGGAAGGGGCAGGTGAAGCTGGACTTGTTGCCCTTCTTGTGGCGGGCCAGCACGGCACCGCGGTGGGTACAGGTGTTGATCAGGGCGTTGAGCTTGCCGTCCTTGTTGCGGGTGATGATCACCGGCTGGCGGCCGACCTGCACGGTCATGTAGTCGTTGACGTTGGGAATCTGGCTCTCGTGCGCGAGGTACACCCAGTTGCCTTCAAAGATGTATTTCATCTCGAGCTCGAACAGCTCTTCATCGGTGAAAACGGCGCGGTCAAGGCGGTACTGGTGCTGAACCGGATCGTCCACCAACATGGACTTCAATTTGGAGATATTCATCTGGGAGGTTGTGGTCATGATGAGCCTTCCTGGGTTGTCCTCTTTGGGGAGCCTGAGTTAATACCGTTTACACACGATTGCATGCGCATTCGGTATCAAATAATCGAGAAAAAGGAATAGTCTGGACCTTCAGGCACGACCGAAAACGCCGCCCAGCACCCCACAGAAAACACCGCAGGCGCAGGCTTGGAACGCAGCATGGCTTGGCATAGAGTGGCTGTCTCGCTTGTGATCGACCCCAAAGGGCTTGTTTTTTTATTGGCAGTCAGTGATCACCGATTCATCGGTTTATCGATAATCTGCCAAGAACTGCACTCTACTATGCTTTGTTCGGAATTTCAAACAAATTAGGGAATGTCCGAGGCGTACGCCACGGCACCCTGGCGCGGCTCTGTGGCGAGAATCGAACACCCATTCAAAAAGAACCCCGGCCATGGGCAAGAAGAGGAAAAGAGGCCAGGGGGAGCACAAAAGGCCCTGAACGCCCGCTCCATCGCGGGAGAAAGCTCTTGTTTCAGGAGCGGTCTGCAGCACTCTCTTGCACTTTGGCCAGGCGTTCGCTTTTCCAATAGACATCGTCACCGCCGTCCATGCGGTTCAGCACACGGGCCAAGACGAACAGCAGGTCCGACAGGCGGTTGAGGTACTGGCGCGGCGCGTCGTTGAGCGCCTCCTCATTGCCCAATGCCACCACCATGCGTTCGGCCCGGCGGGCCACGGTGCGGCAGACATGGGCCTGCGCGGCGGCGCGGGTGCCGGCCGGCAGGATGAACTCCTGCAAGCGGGGCAATCGGGCGTTGTGGGTGGCCAGCGCCTCGTCCAGCGCCAGCACGGCCTCGTCCTTGAGCAGGGTGAAGCCGGGGATCGACAGCTCGCCCCCCAGGTTGAACAGCTGGTGCTGCACATCGACCAGGACGGCGCGCACCTCGGGCGGCAGGGGTTCGCACAGCAGCAGGCCGATGTGGGCATTCAGCTCGTCCACATCGCCCATGGCATGCACGCGCAGGCTGTGCTTGGAGACGCGCTGGTTGTTGCCCAGGCCGGTGGTGCCGTTGTCGCCGGTGCGGGTGGCGATCTGGGTGAGTCGGTTGCCCATGGTGTACTGCCTTTGTTGGAACAAAAAAGAAAGGGGACAAAGAAAGAACGATTGTGCGAGCGCGGCCCCAAGCCCTGCATGGCGATGGGACAAAGCCAGTCTTTGGAGGCTGTGGATTCTTTGGATATTGCCAATTTGTATTTAGCGACAGGACCTCAGAACTTTATGATCCAGGATATTGCGGGCCTCCAGGTTGGGAGGCCCTTCTTTTTGCCCCTGATTTGATGAACACGTTGATCACCATGCTGCACACCAAGCGCCTTCGCCCATCCACCCTCGCCCTGGCCACCGCACTGCTCGCTCCGCTGGCGGCGCAGGCCACCAATGGCTATTTCTCTGCCGGCCACGGCATCAAGGCCCAGGGCATTGCTGGCATTGGGGTGGCCCTGCCGC
>CAYZPX010000032.1:0-18734 GCA_964480105.1 uncultured Burkholderiaceae bacterium
TCCACCAAGTGACGGCTGTAGGCAGCGGTCTTCTCGGCCAGGGGCTGGAACAGGCCAGCTTGCAGGGCGATCAGCTCTTGGGCGTCCTTGGCACCCAGCAGAGCTTGGGCGGTGTTGCTGGCGTCGGCCAGGGCAGCGCGGGAAGCGCTCATGTTCAGTTCGACCAGCTTTTCAACGCCTTCAAAGGCCTTGGCAGTCAGGCCCATCAGGGTTTCCAGGTTGGCTTTGTTCGAGGCGATCAGTTGTTCGGCGGTCAGGGTCATGTTCATGCTCCAGAAAGAAGTTTCAAGGGATAACGGAGGGCACTGGCATTCATCACGTTGATGTTGCAGTGCAGCATGGGCCGTATTTTAGGCATGCCAAACCGGATTGCAAGCCTTTTTTGTTGCATTGCAGCATTTTTTTCAAAAGACCACTTTTTCAGGTCTTGGACACAATCCTGTCATGCACGCCTATTACGCCGACCACTTTGTGTTGCCCCTGCCGGAGGGCCACCGCTTCCCCATGGCCAAGTACCGGATGCTGCGCGAGCACCTGCAGCAGGACCTGCCCGATCTCACCTGGTGCGAGGCGCCCGCCGCCAGCGAGGCCGAACTCGCCCTGGCGCACACGCCCGACTACGTGCGGGCCGTGAACCAGGGCCTGCTCAGCCCCACCGCGCTGCGCGAGATCGGCTTTCCGTGGAGTCCTGCGATGGCCGAGCGCTCCCGGCGCTCCGTCGGCGGTACCGTGGCCGCCTGTAGGGCGGCCCTGCGCACCGGTGTGGCGGGCAACCTGGCCGGCGGCACCCACCATGCCCATGCCGACCGGGGCGGCGGCTTTTGCGTGTTCAACGACCTGGCTGTCGCCGCGCGGCAGCTCCAGGCCGAATGGGCCCAAGGGCAGGGGCCGGCCGCCCCACGCCTGCAGGTGGTGGTGATCGATCTCGATGTGCACCAGGGCAACGGCACCGCGCGGCTGTTTGCGGGCGACGACAGCGTGTTCACCCTGTCCCTGCACGGTGCGCGCAATTTTCCGTTTCAAAAGGAGCACAGCGACCTGGACGTGGAACTGCCCGACGGCTGCGGCGACGACGCCTACCTGCTGGCGCTGGAGCAGGCCCTGGACGAACTGGCGCAGCGCTTTCGCCCGCAATTTGTGCTGTACCTGGCCGGGGCCGATCCCCATGTGGGTGACCGGCTGGGCCGGCTGGCCTTGAGCCACGACGGCCTGGAGGCCCGCGATCGCCGCGTGTTCGACTGGGCCTGGCAGCGGCGCCTGCCGCTGGCCTTCGCGATGGGCGGTGGCTACGGCCGTGACCTGCAGGACACCCTGCGCGCCCAGCGCACCACCTGGCAGGTGGCCTGGCAGTACCACCTGCGCTGGCAAAATACCCGGCCATGACCGCCCCCGCCTCTGCCCGCCCCGCACCCCAGCCACGCGATGCCTACCGCGTGTTCCGCCCCATCACCACCCGCTGGATGGACAACGATGTCTATGGCCATGTGAACAACGTCGTCTACTACAGCTGGTTCGACACGGCGGTGAACGCCTACCTGATCGAGCAAGGCGTGCTCGACATCCATGCCGGCACCACGATCGGTCTGGTGATCGAGACCCAGTGCAACTACTTTGCCCCGCTGGCCTTCCCGCAGACCATCGAGGCGGGCATCCGCGTCGCCCGACTGGGCGGCTCCAGCGTGCGCTACGAAGTGGGCCTCTTCGCCCAGGGCGAGCCCTTGAGCAGCGCTGGCGGCCACTTCGTCCATGTCTACGTGGACCGCGACACCCGCCGCCCCGTCCCGGTGCCCGAGCCCCTGCGTCAGGTGCTGCAGGGCTTGGTCATGCCCGCCTGATTGCTCCTAAAAGAAGAGCTTATACCGCTTGATTCCATTGGTCTGGAGCCTTAAAAGGTTCCAGGTTTTCTTTCTGACCTGTTCTACCCGCCATGATCATCACCAGCCTGCTCAACATCGACCTCTACAAGTTCACCCTGATGCAGGTGAGTCACTCATCACAAATTTCTGACTGTGGCGTGTTATAAGTTTTGAAAATCTTCTTGTGGAAATTTTTTAGGAAGAGATGATTAGTCTTCCGGTTTAATTCAAGATAGACTTTTTTTGTCAAATACTTGTAAGTAATTTTTGAGATGTAAGTGTTTAAATTTTTTCTGCTACAAATTAAAAAATGAGTGAACGAATTATCATAGGTACAAAACTTCAGGCAAAAAATCAGCCTACGCTCGGTCTAATCGCCGCTATTGCAGAAGAAGTGGATGGGGGTTTGTATTCAATCACTGACGAGGGTTTTTGCCCTACCCGGCAGGTCTTCGTTGTTGGGAGATATGAGGAGATTGAGGCTCGTTTCAGACCTGGAGAATTGTTTCGAATTCGCGTAGAGCTTAGTCAGACGCAGCCGGGTCAGGAAAAGTTTGGGTTGCAGTGCAAGTATAAAGCTTTGGGTAATGCTGCTGAAAAGCTTCAGCCAAATGAAATTGTTGAAATATTAGAGGCTGAACTTCCTGATCGGAACTTTCGACGTTTGGCTGTAAATTCTCTGCCTGGAACGAAATATGTTCTCCTGAAGAGTGGCTCTGGTAATTTCTATGGACCTTTTGAATGGGAAGATAAGAGTCAGCCAGAAGAGACAACCGAGATTGAGCTAAAGATAATTACTGGTGGTGGTCTTGGGAAAGCGGGGCGTCTGCGTCAAATACGCCAGATCTCGGCTTCAACCATGGCAAGGCATATTGTTGATTTGACGTCTATCGCTGGGAGGAAGATTTTGGTGCAGAACGTAGCATCAATCGCAGAGAGTGGCTTTGAGGAATATGCTAGTGATAAAGAAATAATCGACTATGTGAAGACGGTTGCAGGAGATGCTGCAGGTCGTATTATTGATCGAAAAAGCTTGGCCACTTTGTCTTCCATGGCTAGTCTTAGTAAGCAGGGTAGTGAGCAGCTTGTAAGAAATCGAATTGCTATTTTTAATAAAATCTTGGCTTCCAATGCAGATCTCTTGGGGGATATGAACGAGCTTTGTTCTTCTTATCTTAAGAATGAAGCTGGTGCAAAATTTCTGGAGGAATATGTTCAGATAAATCGTGCAAAATATATTGATCAGCTTAAGCGTGAAAAAGATTTCGAAGTTCATGAGAAGATTAAGCGTTCTCAGGATGAGTTTAATCAAATTCAAATTGCGATAGAGAGAGCTAGAAAAGAAGAAACTTCGTTGAATGATAAAATTACAGCTAAGCGTGAATCTTTAGAGAGAGATGTGTTGGCTGATCAGCAGGCTTATGTTGATAAGGTTTCTAAAGATTTCCAGGAAAAAATTGCTTTATTAAAATCCGAAGAAGAAGAAGCCAATAAGCGTATAACTAAAATTCGTGCGTCGCTTGCTGCGTATGAGGAAGTTGATGGTGTCGAGAGCTTGGTTACTGAGAGAAGAGGGGTGCTTCGTCAGTTGAATTTCGATATTGATAACAGTAAAAAAGAGTTAAGTGCGCTGCGTGAGGAAAGTCGGAAAGAAGAAGATGATATAAGAAAAAAATTGCGTGGCATGAAGCCATATGTTGATCATCTCAATGGGGCTTACACAGGCGAAAATCCTAAGGTTAGAAATATCGATGTTGTATGTGCAGATATCACTAATAAAGATGAGATTCACGGACAGCGTTCGGTTATTGAATCGGTGAGAACACGACTTGCTGGACTTGGTCGCTCCTTGAGTGAGCAGCAAGTGGCTAATCTTTTGATCTCAACGCAACAGAGTTTTATTACTTTGTTTGCAGGTTTGCCTGGTGTTGGTAAAACATCACTTTGTAAATTAATGGCGCAAGTTCAAGGTGTAGAAAAACGTCTGCTTAGCGTTTCTGTTGCGCGTGGTTGGACTTCTATCAGAGATTTAGTGGGTTTTCTTAATCCTTTAAACGATAGGTTCCAACCCTCAGCCACAGGTATGTATGAGTTTTTGCAAGCTTTGAATAAAGAAGCGGGCTCAAGTGCTATAAATCCAATGGCGTACATCTTGTTAGATGAGGCAAATCTTAGTTCTATTGAGCACTATTGGTCAGCTTTCATGGCAATTTCAGATGCCACGTCAGAACAGATGCTGGCGATCGGGAGTGGGCAAATCACACTACCGCGTAATTTAAGATTCTTGGCAACAATAAACTATGACGGAACAACAGAACCGTTAAGTCCGCGAATATTGAATCGCGCCTCCGTTATTGTTATGAATCCGGATCAAATTGCTTCGCGTCAGCAATATGACGAAGAGCTCCTTCAAGAGCTGCCCATACCATCGCGATTGATGGATTCATTGTTCGGATTGTTTGAAGAGGCGCCGCTTCTTGAGATAGAAGAGGAGTCTGCAATTGACTCTATTCGAGAGGTTCTTGCAGATGCTTCTATAGATAAGGGGCGTAGTATTTATATAAGTCAAAGAAAGATGAATGCTATACGCCACTATTGTGGTCGTGCGCGAACAATTATGCGATCAGGTGGGAGTGAAGTCGCTGCACTTGATTGGGCAACAATGCAACACATCCTTCCTCAAGTTAGCGGTCATGGATCTAAATTTGGTGCTCGTCTTATCGCACTTCGTAAGTGTCTGGAAGACAACGGTCTAGAAATGTCAGCTGAATACCTCGATCGAATGATCGCTAATGGACAAAGTGATCTCCACTCCTACGAATTTTTCTGTTGGTAGGTGATGTCAGTCTCAAAGGTCGAGTTGGCGATAGACGGCCAAGTCTTAGTTTGGACACCTGATTTTTCTTTTGAAGTTTTAACTGTTAAAGAGAATCAGCGTGTCAAAATTTCTATTTTTCTTGCAGGAGGCTCTGAAGAGAGTTCTTTTCCAGAGCTCTCTATTGAAGATTATTCAATTCCTTTGTATGAAGAAAATTCAGTTGATCATGAAAATAATTTAAGGAAATTTTCTTCATCTGCCGAAAAAATTTTCAGGGAATGTTTCGGAGCTGCGTTGATGCGACTCTATGTCGCTGAAGAGGAGTATGTTTTTCCTTTTGATGTGCTTGTTACTAAACTAACAGCAGCTCGTACGGAAAAAATGATTCGATATCTGGCCGAGCAGCGAGAGGAAATTATTCGGGTCTGTATGTCGCGAACAACAAGGCCCTCTGGCGTGAAGGACAGCGGAAGGCCTGATCCGGAGACAGTCCTATCTCAAGCAGAAAAAATAATCAGCATTTTGTTGGACCACCGACGTGAATTGCAGCAGCAACTCCGTAGTAAATTGATTCCAGCCAAAATTCCTGGGTGGCGAATAGAGCAGTCAGGTGGTCTTATTGATCCTATAGATGTTGTCTTTAACATTCACTCGTTACGGCCTGCTGATGGCTGTCAGGATGTTATTGTTCGCGGTAGAGCATATTCTGCCAGTGCGATCGATGCAACAGCCTTGGTTAGGCAAATGAATGTTTTCGAGAACGCTGTCATTCTTGGTGGAGTTTACTCAATTAAGATAGTGATTCAATCACTACTTAGTGAGATAGAAGATGTCTTCAAAGGTCGAAAAGTCGCAGCTTATGACAAAGAGTATCAAAGTTTAGGGGATCTCTTGATAAGGCTCAGCGGCGGGGCTATGCACGAACGTTGTGAAAGGCTCATTGGTTCGGCTGAAACTATCATTCGATTTTTGGAGGATGAGTGTGGTATTAAATATGTTGGTGAAGTCCCTCCAAAAATTACACCATATGTTCGCTCATCTAGATTGTATCGAAGTATCTTCGAATTGTATGCTAATTGGTATAGTCTGGGTAGTCCATCCCTCGATGGCGAGCTCTTTCTAATAAAGCTTAGATCAATTTCAAAAATTTTTGAAATTTTTGTTCTTTTTAGAATTTTTGATTATTTAATTTATTCTGGCTGGAGTGTTGTTGACTTTTTGCTTGGTGAGGATTTCGAGCGTCTTGTTCCAAGTTTTATTTGCTTTGAAAAAAATGGACTGCATCTTTCTCTTTCGTATGAGCCGCAGATATTTAAATTTTCTAGGGGGACAAAAAATAAAGATTTGGTAAAGCTCGATCATCCAAGGCATCCTGGTAGTCGATGGGTGCCTGACTACATAATTAGGTTAGATGATCCGTCGAACGAATACACTCGCTATATAGTCTTAGATGCGAAATACAGCAATCCGTATTGGGTTGAGAAATTTCATTTGGGTGAGATCTATAATAAATATTATGAGCATATGAGTGTTTATGACGCTGGGCTGGATTGCCTGTCGCGTAGTGAAATATTTGGGGTTTTGGCTGTCTTTCCTGAGGCTATGGATGATTCTGCTGTGGCAGTAAATATGCGATTTCCAAATTTCGGTTTGGATGGTCGAGGGCCATTAATGATGCCTGTAGTTGCTGGTCTTCCAATTGCATTTGAAGATATTGCATTGATGGAGCAGTGGCTTGATAAAGTTTTATCGATTGTATGTCGATCATTAGTTAAAAATTCAGTGATTTGACATTGTTATTTAAATTTTATTTTTGAGTGGGCGGGTAATTTGTTGCTCATAACCGCTGTAGATTAATTTTCTACAGATATGAAGTAAAGAATTTTATGTCGACTGCACGAGGTTGATTAAAAATATTTAATTTCCCCAAGAGCTTATCCTTGTAAGTAAGCCTGCGCAATTTTCGTGGAGCTAACTTCACTATGATCAAGACTGAAGATTTCCACATCGGTTACGCGATACTGCTTAATAGTATTAAGCGTAAAGATATAAAATTTAATTATCTTGGAGCCCAAAAAGGCTTCAGGTTTTCTTTCTGACCTGTTCCTCCCGCCATGATCATCACCAGCCTGCTCGACACCGACCTCTACAAATTCACCATGATGCAGGTGGTGCTGCACCAGTTTCCTGGGGCGCAGGTTGAATACAAATTCAAGTGCCGCAACCCTGGGGTGGCGCTGGCGCCGTATGTCGAGGAAATCCGCGCCGAGATCCGCGCGCTGTGCAGCCTGTCTTTTACGGAGGCAGAGCTGGCCTACCTGCGCGGCCTGCGCTTCATCAAGAGCGACTTCGTCGATTTTCTCGGCTTGTTTCGCCTGAACGAGAAATACATCCAGGTCACGCCGCTGGAGAACGGCGAGATCGACATCACTATCCACGGGCCCTGGCTGCACACCATCCTGTTTGAAATCCCGGTGCTGGCGATCGTCAACGAGGTGTATTTCCGCAACACCCAGAAGGTGCCCGATGTCATGGAGGGCCGTCGCCGCCTGGACGAAAAAATCCACCAGCTGCAGGCCCCTGGCTTGGAGGCGCTCAAGATCGCCGACTACGGTACCCGCCGCCGCTTCAGCCGGGCCTGGCACGAGGAGCTGCTGCGCGTGCTCTGCGCCCGCCTGGGCACGGGCGACCGCCGCCCCGACGGCAGCCCCGGGGCGGGCCAGTTCGCCGGCACCAGCAACGTCTGGCTCGCCATGAGCCTGGGCCTGACCCCGCTGGGCACCATGGCGCACGAATACCTGCAGGCCTGCCAGGCCCTGGGCCCGCGCCTGCGCGACAGCCAGGTCTATGGCTTCGAGATGTGGGCCAAGGAATACCGGGGCGACTTGGGGATCGCCCTGTCGGATGTGTACGGCGTCAGCGCCTTCCTGCGCGACTTTGACCTGTATTTCTGCAAGCTCTTCGATGGTGCCCGCCACGACAGCGGCGACCCCTTCAGCTGGGGCGAGCGCCTGATCGCCCATTACCAAAAGCACCGGGTCGATCCCAAGACCAAGACGCTGATCTTCAGCGACGCGCTGACCATTCCGCGCACCATCGAGCTGTTCCAGCAGTTCCAGGGCCGCTGCCAGCTGGCCTTCGGCGTGGGCACCAATCTGACCAACGACCTGGGCTACGAGCCCCTGCAGGTGGTGATCAAGATGACCCGCTGCAACGGCCAGCCGGTGGCCAAAATCTCCGACACCCCCGGCAAGGGCATGTGCGACGACGAGAAATACCTGGCCTACCTGCGCCAGGTGTTTGAAATCCCGGCCGAGGAACCTGCCCCAGCGTCCTCTGAGGACGCCTGAGCCGCCTGAAGTGGAGCCCCCGCCATGACCCGCCCCAGCATCCTGATCGCCCGTGCCATCTTCCCCGAGGTGGTGGCGCGCCTGGCGCAGCATTTCGACGTTACCGACAACCCGACCGACGCGATCTGGTCGCCCGACGAATTTGCCCAGCGCCTGCAGGGCATGGACGGCGCCCTGACCACCGGCACCCAGCGCATCGACGCCGCCTTGCTCGCCGCCTGCCCGCAGCTCAAGGTGGTGGCCAACATGGCGGTGGGCTACAACAACTTTGACGTGGAAGCGATGACGGCGGCGGGCGTGCAGGGCACCAACACGCCGGACGTGCTGACCGAAACCACCGCTGACTTCGGCTTTGCCCTGCTGCTGGCCACCGCCCGACGCATGGCCGAGGGCGAGCGCTACCTGCGCGCCGGCCAGTGGACCCAGTGGCGCTACGACCTGCTGGCCGGCGCCGAGGTGCATGGCACCACCCTGGGCATCTTGGGTATGGGCCGCATCGGCCAGGGCATTGCCCGGCGCGGCGCGCACGGCTTTGGTATGAAAGTGATCTACCACAACCGCAGTCGCCTCGATGCCGCGACCGAGATGGAGTGCCGCGCCCAGTACGTCAGCAAGGCCGACTTGCTACGCCAGGCCGACCACCTGGTGCTGGTGCTGCCTTACAGCGCGCAATCGCACCACGCCATCGGCGCGGCCGAGCTGGCGCAAATGAAGCCCACCGCCACCCTGGTCAACATCGCGCGCGGCGGCATCGTCGATGACGCGGCGCTGGCCCAGGCCCTGCGCGAACGCCGCATCGCCGCCGCCGGCCTGGACGTGTTCGAGGGCGAGCCCCAGGTCCACCCCGAGCTGCTCACCGTGCCCAACGTGGTGCTGACCCCGCACATCGCCAGCGCCACCCTCCCCACGCGCCGGGCGATGGCCGATTTGGCGGCGGACAACCTGATCGCCTTCTTTGACGGGCGCGGGGCGCTGACGCCGGTGAATGAATGCCAAATCCGGTGCTAGGCCCCGTAGGCTCTGCCGTTCTAGCTCTTAAAAAGTGAGTGCCGTGACTGCTGAAACGATTGTCTTGTTGTCCCTCCTGGGCGTGGTGCTGGTCTTGCAAGGCGTGCATTTGCTGCGCCGCCCGCGTGTCGAGCTGCCGCCCGAATGGCCGCAGCGCCTGCAGGCGCTGGAGCAACTGGCCCAGGCCACCCAGCTGGCCGTGGCCAAGCAGGATGGGGCCTTCAACGGCCTGGCCCAGCAGCTGCGCGCCTTCACCCAGGGCAACCACACCGTGCTGGAAAACCTGCGCCATGCGGTTGATGCCCAACTGGCGCAGGCGGTGGCCGAATCGCGCCAGGGCCGCACCGAGCAGCAGGCCATCGTCGCGTCGCTGGCGGCCGAGACCGTGGCCGCCCGCACCGCCATGGCCGAGAGCGCGGCGCTGGCCGAGCAGCGCATGCAGGAACGCTTTGAGGCGCTGACGGTCGCCACCCGGCTCACGCTGGACTCGCTCAAGGCCGACATCCAGGGCCAGCTGGGCGTGATGTCCACCGCGATGTCCACGGCGCTGAAAGACCAGCTCGAAGGCAACGGCTCGCAGATCAAGAACCAATTCGCCGTGCTGCAGGACGCGGTCACCCAGCAGCTGGCTGGCCTGGTGCAGGGCAGCCAGCAGAACGCCGAGCAGCTGCGCACCGCGCTCAACGAACGTCTGGCCGCCATCCAGCAGGACAACGCCAGCCAGCTCGACGCCATGCGCCGCACCGTCGATGAAAAACTGCACGCCACGCTGGAGCAGCGCCTGGGCGAATCCTTCAAGCTGGTCAGCGACCGGCTGGAGCAGGTGCACAAGGGCCTGGGCGAGATGCAGACCCTGGCCGGCAGCGTGGGCGACCTCAAGCGCGTGATGACGAACGTGAAGTCGCGCGGTACCTGGGGCGAGCTGCAGCTGGGCGCCATCATCGAGAACGTGCTCACGCCCGATCAGTACGCGCGCAACGTCAAGACCGTGCCCGGCAGCAACGAACTGGTGGAATTTGCCATTCGCCTGCCCGGCAAGCGCGACGACGCGCCGGTGTGGCTGCCCATCGACGCCAAATACCCCGTGGAGGACTACCAGCGCCTGCACGACGCGCAGGACAGCGGCGACAAGGCCCAGGTCCAGTCGGCCGGCCAGGCCTTCGAGACCTCGATCAAGGCCGAGGCGAAAAAGATTGCCGCCAAGTACGTCTCGCCGCCATACACCACCGATTTCGCGGTGCTGTACCTGCCCACCGAGGGCCTGTTCGCCGAGGTGATGCGCCGCCCCGGCCTGGTCGAGGCGCTGCAGAACGAAGCCCGCGTGGTGGTCTGCGGTCCGGCCAACCTGGCGGCCATGCTCAACAGCCTGCAGCTGGGCTTCAAGACCCTGGCCATCGAGAAGCGTTCGTCCGAAGTCTGGGGCCTGCTGGGCCAGGTCAAGACCGAGTTCGGCAAGTTCGGCGAGGTGGTCGAGGCGGCAAAAAAATCCATCGACGCCGCGGCCAAGAAGTTCGACGACGTGGGCGTGCGCACCCGCGCCATCCAGCGCAAGCTGCGCGACGTGCAGGAGCTGCCCGCGCCCGCCAGCCCGAATGCCTCGGGCGAGACCCTGGGGCTGCTCGATTGAGTGCCATGGACCAATTTCAAGTCAAATCGGCCTCCGGGTCAATGGATTCCAGCGGTAGGTGCTCTCAAAAAGTGAGTGATTGCACGCGCCAAAAACGGTCTGAAGACGGAAGATCGGCATGGGTGTGATGCTGGTTCGGCTGATTGCCAGCCAGGTCTGCCTGCACGCCAGCATGACCGGGCTGCGCATGGCGGCGCCGCTCTTGGCGTTGCGCGAGGGGCAGAGCGCCTCGGCGATCGGCATCTTGCTGGCGCTGTTTGCGTTGGCGCCGGTGTTCCTGTCGTTGCCGGCGGGGCGCTTTGCCGATCGGCATGGGCTCAAGCGCCCGGTGGCCTACAGCGTGGCGGTGGCCATGGGCGCCTTGGCCCTGGCGGTGGTCTGGCCGATTTTTCCGGTGCTGTGCCTGGCGGCGCTGCTGGTGGGTGGCGCGGCCGGAGCCGCTGCGATTGCCCTGCAGCGCCACGCCGGCCGTACCGCGCACGATGCGCACCAGCTCAAGCAAGTCTTTAGCTGGCTGGCGCTGGGGCCGGCGGTGGCCAACTTCATCGGCCCGTTTTCTGCGGGTCTGCTCATCGACCATGCCGGGCCAGCGCCGGCCAGTCCCGAGGGCTTTCGCGCGGCGTTTGGCCTGCTGGCGCTATTGCCGCTGCTGGCCTGGGCCTGCGTGCGCGGTACCATCGAGCTGCCGTCTGCGCCCCAGCCCGAAGGTGCGCGGACCAAGGGCGCCTGGGATTTGCTCAACGAGTCCGGCTTTCGCCGCCTGCTGCTGGTGAACTGGCTGCTGTCGTCGTGTTGGGACGTGCACACCTTCGTATTGCCGCTGCTGGGGCACGAGCGCGGCCTGAGCGCCTCGGCCATTGGCACCATTCTGGGCGCGTTTGCGGTCGCGGCAGCGACGGTACGGGTGTTGATGCCCTTTGTCGCTGCACGCCTGCGCGAGCGGGTGGTGGTGGCGGGTGCCATGGCGACCACTGCCGTGCTGTTCGGCCTGTACCCGCTGATGCCCACCGCCTGGGCCATGGGCCTGTGCTCGGTGGGGCTGGGCTTTGTGCTGGGCTCGGTCCAGCCCATGATGATGAGCCTCTTGCACCAGCTCACCCCCCACCACCGCCACGGCGAGGCCTTGGGCCTGCGGATGATGACCATCAACGCCTCCAGCGTGCTGATGCCGATGCTGTTTGGCGCCTTGGGCGCCTTGCTGGGCGTGGGGGCTTTGTTCTGGCTGGTGGGTGGCAGCGTGCTGGGCGGTGCCCGGGTGGCATGGGGAATGGGTTCTCCAGCACCCAAAGCACCCGATTGATCTGCCCCCGTCGAGTCGCCCATGCGCTCGCCAAGCCGTTGTCAATCCGCTAGAACCTGTTTTGTTTGCACAGAGAAAGCCCTTTCATGGACCGTTCCCTCACCACGCCAGAGACCCCGCCGGCCGCCCGCCTCGACTACCCCTTCACGCCCCCGCTGCCCGGCCGCAGCCTGGAAGTGGCGCCCGGCGTGCACTGGGTGCGCATGCCGCTGCCCTATGCGCTGGACCACATCAACCTGTGGGCGCTGGAGGATGGGGACGGCTGGACCCTGGTGGACACCGGCGTGGGCAACCCGGTCACCGTGCGGCGCTGGCAGCGGCTGTGGGCGCGCGAAGGGGGGCGCCGCCCCTTGAAGCGCGTGATCGTCACCCACATGCACCCCGACCATGTGGGCATGGCCGGGTTTCTGACACGGCAGATGGGCGCCCGCCTGTGGATGAGCCGGCTGGAATACCTGCACTGCCGCAGCCTGGTCGCCGACAACGGCCGCGAGGCCCCGCCCGATGCGCTGGCCTTCTACCGCCGCGCCGGCTGGGGCGAGGCGGCGATTGCGGTGTACCAAACCCGCTTTGGCCACTTTGGCAAGCAGATCTACCCCCTGCCCGACAGCTACCGCCGCCTGCAAGATGGCGAGCGGTTTCGCATTGGCGCGTTCGAGTGGGAGGTGGTCATGGGCAGCGGCCATTCGCCCGAGCACGCTTGCCTGTACTGCGCCGAGCGCAAATTGCTGATCTCCGGCGACCAGGTGCTGCCCAAGATTTCTTCCAACGTCTCGGTCCACCCGCTGGAGCCCGACGCTGACCCCATGGGCGACTGGCTGGCCTCGCTGGATGCGCTGGAGGCCCGCTTGCCGGGCGATGTGCTGGTGCTGCCGGCGCACAACGAATGCTTTTACGGCCTGCACACCCGCATTGCCCAGTTGCGCCAGGGCCAGCACCGCGCGCTGGACCGGCTGCGCCAGCGCCTGCAGGAGCCGCGCCGCTGCGTGGATGTATTTGGCGCGCTGTTTGCCCGCGCCATCGGTCAGGAGAGCGTGGGCCTGCTGGGCCTGGCCACGGGCGAAAGCCTGGCTTGCTTGAACTATCTGGTGCAGCGCGGCGAGGCCTGGGTCGAGCGCGATGCGCAGGGCGTGGACTGGTACCGCTTGGCGGGCTGATGCCCTTGCGCCCGGCCGCCCGGTGCCGGGCCGAGCTTCAGGCGGCCTGCTCGCGCGCCAGGTAGGCGACGAACTCGCCCGCCAGGTGGGCGTAGTAGGGCGATTCCCAGGCGGATTTACGCACGAAATCTTCGATCAGGAAGCGCCATTCGTCCTCGCTGAGGGTGTCTTTCAGCTCCGGGAAATGGGCGGCGAGCAATTGCGAGGCGCCCAGGTAGACCAGGTGCCGGTAGGCGCGCAGGCCGGCCTCGGTGTAGCCCGCAGGCACCGTGTCGCTGCGGCCCCTCACGTAGTCGTAGAAGCCCGCAGACATTCCAGTTCGTCCTTGATCGTGGCCAGGTCGGGCAGGTCGTTGTCCCACTCCAGCAGCAGGGCCTTGCCGTGCTGGCGCTGCAGCTGGCCGGCCGCAGCGGCGGTGGGCGCTTCGACCCGCGCGCTGTGCGTGTCGATGAACAGGTCGAAGCGTGCATCAAATTCATGGCCTGCCACATGCAGGTAGCTGACCCGGTCCAGGTCCACCTGGTGCAGGAAATCGGGCACGGACAGCCGGCCATGGTTCTTGAAGTTGACCTGAATGTTGTTCACATCGAGCAGGAGGTGGCAGTCGGCCTGTTCGAGCACCCGCATCAGGAACTCGGCCTCGCCCAGCTCGCCGATGTTGGTGTAGTAACTGGAGTTTTCCACCGCAATGCGCCGGCCCAGCAGGTCCTGCACCTGCTGGATGCGGTCCGCCACCCGCCGGGCCTCGGCCTCGGTGAAGGGGATGGGGAACAGGTCGTAGAGCTGGTGGGCGTCGCCGCTGGCGGCGAGGTGGTCGGAGTAGAAGGGCGCATCCAGCTCCTGGAGCAGCGCGCCCACGTCGCGCACGAAGTCGGCCTGGATCGGGCTGTGCCCCCCCAGGTTGAGTGAGACGCCGTGCAGGTACACCGGAAAACCGGCTTCGCGCAGCCGGTGCAGCGGCGTGCGGTCGCACCGCACCCAGTTTTCGGGCGCCACCTCGAAGAAGTCCGCGCCGATCTGGCGGGGGTCCCAATCGAACATTTCACGGCGGTAGCCCAGGCCGATCATGTGGTGCTCCGAAAACGGGGGGGGGAAGCCGCAGTGGCTTACTTCTTGGAGCAGCTGGCTTCCTTCTTCGAGCAAGAGGCTTCCTTCTTGCTGCACGAGGCTTCCTTCTTGGAGCAGGAGGACTGGCTCAGGTGCTCGTTCTTGTCGAAGCTGGTGGTCTGGCCAGCGATGGCGGTGGTGGCCATGCCGGAAGTAGCGACAACAGCGGCGGCCAGGGTGGCGAGAGACTTGAGGTTCATGGTGATGCTCCTTGTTCAGATGGAAAGACGTTGAAAGCGCCGGAGGGCACGGGCCGGCAAGGTGCGCGGCCTGCTCTGTATTACGGATGCTGTGGGGCCTTGGATGCAGGGCGTCGGAAAAAATTCACAGCGCATAGAAGCGCTGAATCAGCGCCCAGGCCTCGGCCGGGTCGTCGACCAAGTGGAACAGGGCCAGGTCTTCGGGCGAAATCATCCCTTCCTCCACCAGCAGCTCGAAGTTGATCAGCCGCTTCCAGAAGTCCCGGCCCATCAGGATGATCGGCATGGGCTGGGTCTTGCGCGTTTGCACCAGGGTCAGCACCTCGAACAGCTCGTCCAAGGTGCCAAAGCCGCCAGGGAAGGCCACGAGGGCCTTGGCGCGCATCAGAAAGTGCATCTTGCGCATCGCGAAGTAGTGGAACTTGAAGCTCAGCGACGGCGTGATGTAGCGGTTGCCGCTTTGCTCATGCGGCAGCGTGATGTTCAGGCCCACGTTCAGCGCGCCGGTTTCGTGGGCCCCCCGGTTGGCGGCTTCCATGATGCCGGGCCCGCCGCCGGTGCAG
The DNA here is from genome assembly GCA_964480105.1 of uncultured Burkholderiaceae bacterium. Taxonomy (GTDB): domain Bacteria; phylum Pseudomonadota; class Gammaproteobacteria; order Burkholderiales; family Burkholderiaceae_C; genus CAYZPX01. Next base: position 14,987 of record CAYZPX010000032.1, read on the forward strand.
ATGTAGAGCCGATCCGCAGGGCGTTGGCACTCGCTGTGGGCGGCCACCAGCCGGGCAAAGGCGCGGGCCTGCTCGTAGTAGAGCGCCTTGCGCTGGGCGCGCTGTGCCTGGCGCAGCGCAGTGGGATCGCCGCTGGCTTCGGCTTCGTGCAGCAGGCGTTCGGCCTCTTCGGGGGGCAGGCAGCGGGCGCTGCCGAAGACGACGATGGTGTTCTCGATGCCCTGCTCGGCCTGGTCCAGGTCGGGTTTGAGCAGTTCCAGCTGGAAGCGGATGCCCCGGGTCTCGCGCCGGAACATGAATTCAGGGTCGGCAAAGGCCAGCCGGTAGGCGTCGGCTTTCAGCCGGGTGCCGTTGCTGGCCTGGGCCAACAGTTCGGTCCAGCCATTGGCCAAGGTGGTTTCGTTGAGCTGGGTCGTTGCTTCCATGGTGTCTCGGTATTTCGCTGTGTTGATATTTTGGTGTTTTTCGTCTCTAGGCCAATGAATTCAAGCGGTTCTAGCTATCAAAATGTGTACGGTTTGCAAGCCCAGCGCTGTCAGGGCCAGCGATCCCAGCAGGTGCAGCGCTGCCAGGCCCAGGGCCAAGGGGTAGCGCTGTTGCTGCAACAGCGCTACCACCTCGCCTGAAAAACTGGAGAAGGTGGTCAGCGCCCCCAAAAATCCGGTGACCAGGGCCAGCTTCCAGACCGGGTCCAGCTGGGGCAGGGCCTGGAAAGTGGCCAGCGCCAGGCCAATCAGGTAGCCGCCGATCCAGTTGGCAGCCAGCGTCCCCCAGGGCAGCAAGCCGCCGGGGCTGAGCCACAGCCCCAAGCGCCAGCGCGCCAAGGCACCGGCGCAGGCGCCCAGGCAGATCGCGGTGACGGACCACAGGATCGAAGCCATGGGCAGGGAGATGTGGCCAGGGGCCATTCCAGATTTACTTTTTCTGGCCGGGCAGCGGGGGCAGACCAGCAGGGGTACCTGGCATGGCAGGGGCTGCCGGGGTGGCGGGCAGTGCACCTGCACCTGCGCCTGCGGCTTTGGCAGCCGCTGCAGGGGTGGCTGGCATGGCCGGGGTGGCGGCATTCATGGCCTTGCTCGCTGCAGCCTTGGCATCGGCAGCGGGTTTGGGTTCGGGCTTGCTGGGCGCCGCACCCGCAGGCAGGGCCTGGCCCTGGACGCGCAGGCCGCTGTCCGAGAATTTCGCGGCGGTGGCTGGACCCACCCCGTTGACGCGGGACATGAAGTCGTTCCAGTCCTTGAATGGTGTTTTCTGTCGCTCATCCAGGATGCGCTGCGACATCACCGGGCCAATGCCCTTGATGCTGTCGAGTTCGGCCGCACTGGCCTTGTTGACATCGACCGCGGCCATGGCGGCAGCGGCGTACAGAAAAGCAAAGAATGCAAACAGTCGTTTCAGCATGGGGATCACCTCCTTGCGGAATGGCAAAAGCGCCGGAATTGATCATACGGGCAGGGCCGTTTTTGACTGCGGTATTTACCCGGGCCGCTGCCAGGCGGCTCACAGCTCTTCCACACGGCGGGCGGGGTAGCTGTCCCAGGCCTGGCAGCCAGGGCAGTGCCAGAAATGCTGTCGGGCCTCGAAGCCGCAGGCCGCACAGCGGTAGCGGGCCAGGGGCTTGGCCGCGTGGTCCAGTGCGCGTTGCACCGGGGGGTGCAGGTCTTCGTGGGCCAGGGTTTCCTGGGCCAGCCAGCGGCTGGCCGCCACCAGCGAGGGTTCTTTTTCCAGGTGGCGCACGTACCAGCGCCGCGCGGCCTCGGCATCGCCGGTCAGGGCGGATTCCAGCCGGACGATCGCCTCCAGCAGGTCCAGCGAGGGCAGCTCCGCATGGCGGTTGCTCAGCAGGTCCAGGATGGCCGCCCCCTTGCCCAGCGCCAGTGCGCTGTCGGCCAGGGCCGCCGCCGCCAGGGGCAGGGCGTTGCTGGCATGGCGGGCCACGCCCAGCAGGTCGTCCAGGGCAGCCTGGTGCTTGCCCGCCTTGGCGTGCAGGCGGGCGCGTTCGATGCGCGGGCGGGCGGCCTCGGGCGCGGCGCTGATGGCCTGCTGCAGCAGGCGCAGTGCGCCGTCGGTGTCGCCCTCGGTCAGGCGGGCCTGGGCCTGTTCGCACAGGTAATGCGATTGGCGCTGGCTGAAGTCGCCCTGGGCGGCCTCGTGCATCTTGCAGGCCACGGCAGCGGCTTGCGGCCATTCGCGCGAGCGCTCGTAGATGGCCAGCAGCGCCAGGCGGGCCTGGGCCTCGAACGGCGTGCCTTCCAGGCGCTGCAGCGCGTCCTCGGCGCGGTCAAGCAGGCCGGCTTTCAGAAAGTCCAGCGCCAGGGCGTGTTGGGCGCGTTCCCGGTCGGTGCGGCTCAGGTCGGCGCGCGCCAGCAGGTGCTCATGCACGCGCACGGCGCGGTGGTACTCGCCCCGGCGCCGGAAAAGGTTGCCCAAGGCAAAGTGCAGCTCCGAGGTGTCGGGGTCGTTCTGTACGGCCTCGATGAAGGCGTCGATGGCCTGGTCCTGTTGCTCGTTGAGCAGGTAGTTCAGGCCCTTGAAATAGGCCTTGGGGGCGCGGCGGCTGTCGGCCCGCTGCTGGCCCAGGTCGGCCCGCGAGGCCAGCCAGCCCAGCGCAAACGCGATCGGCAGGCCGAGCAAGATCCAGCTCAGGTCAAATTCCATGGGGTGGCAGGGGGTCGGAAGTGGAAGGGCCTGCTGCAGGGCCAGGGGCGGAGGCGGCAGGGGCGGCTGCCGCCACAGGGGCGGCGGTGGGGTCGGGCGCCTGGGCGCGTTTGGCGGCACTGCGCTGCTGCCACCAGCGCGGCACCATGCCCAGCACCCCAACGGCCACGCCCAGCGTGAAGGCGCTGAGCACCAGCAGCACCATGGGCGCGCGCCACTGGGTGCCAAAGAAGAAGTGCACCGTCGCGTCCTGCTGGTTGTTCAGCGCAAAGGCGAACAGGGTGAAAAAAATGGCTGCCTTGAGCAGCCACAGAAGGTATTTCATGGGGGCCTTCCCGGGTTGGGGAAAGATTCTACGAGTGCCCGCCCTGCGCAGCGGTGCCAGCGCCATTTGAAGAGCCAAAAAGGCCACCAGCCCTTATGGAGCCAGCGGAACTAGCTCTCATTTTTGATGATTTTGGCGGTGTCTTCAGGGCGAACCCCTCGGCCATCGACCGCCTCGCGCAGCGCCTTGCCGGGCTTGAAATGGGGCACCCGCTTTTCGGGGATCTGTACGGCCGCACCCGTGCGGGGATTGCGCCCCAGCCGGGGGGGGCGCCGTGTGACCGTGAAGCTGCCAAAGCCCCGCACCTCAATGCGCTGGCCGCGCACCAGTGCATCGCCCATCGCATCCAGCAGGGTTTTGACGGCCAGTTCGGCGTCGCGCTGGCTCAGCTGGGCAAACCGGGCGGCGAGTTCTTCGACCAGGTCGGAGCGGGTGAGGGTGCTTTCGGGCATGGCGTGGTCTCCATAAAAAAGGCGGGCGCCTTGAGAGCGCCCGCCTTGTATACCGCTGAAGCAGTGCTTACTTCTCGGAGCTGTCCAGCTTGGCGCGCAGCAGGGCGCCCAGGCTGGTCGTGCCGGCGCTTTCGCGGGCCGATTGCTGGCTCAGGCTGGCCATGGCTTCTTGCTGGTCGGCCTGGTCCTTGGCCTTGATCGACAGCTGGATGTTGCGTGTCTTGCGATCCACGTTCACCACCACGGCGGTCACTTCGTCGCCTTCCTTGAGCACGTTGCGGGCGTCTTCCACGCGGTCGCGGGAGATTTCCGA
>CAYZPX010000033.1:0-18229 GCA_964480105.1 uncultured Burkholderiaceae bacterium
ATGGCATGAACTTCCAGTACATGCCCGAGCTGGCCCAGACCTGGGGCTACCCCTATGCCCTGGGCCTGATGGTGGCCAGCGCGCTGGGGCCCATGTGGTATTTCCGCAAGCGCGGTTGGCTCAAATAAGCCAGCGGGCTAGCACCCCGCCAAATATGGCTCCAGGCCAATCAATACGGGCGGTATTAGCTATTCTTTCAATAGCATAGGAAGCAGGTGCCGCACCACCTGCTCGGCATAGGGGCTGGCCACGGTGCGCACGAACGTCGGTGCTTAGTCCGACGTCGTCCAGGAGAGCCTGGTCGGTGATGAGGATCAAGAGATTGATCCGGTGGACATCAACAATCGCGACGATCACGAACAAGCTGGGGACACCCCACCAAGGCAACGCACGCGACGCCCTCCCGGAAAGTTGCTATCGGCGCAATCAGAAGAAGTGGCGAACGCCCACTTCAAGACCAGAGGAGCGGCCGCCCAGCGGCGTGCCCGGGGCCGACAGGCCCTGCACGCCGATGGACTTGGCCGCACCATCCTTGTTCTTGAGGAAGGCCGCCGTGCCGTAGACCTGCGTGCGCTTGGACAGGTTGTGCCCGTAGCCAACGCTGATCTTGTTCCAGTCGGCATTGCTGCCGTCGGTGTTGTAGTGGCCGTAGGAGGCACGCAGCTCGCCCATGCCCACGGGCGCGGTCACGCCCAGCTGCAGCGCCGTGACCTTGAGCGTGCCGCGCTTTTCCGTGGCCCACAGCAGCATAGGCTTAGCCACGCCGAAGTCGTAGCTCAGGCCCACGTTGCTGGCGGTCAGGTCGGTTGCGCTGCTATCGCCGTAGAGCTTGCCCGTGGCCAGCGCACCGTTGAAATTGCCCTGGCGGTAGCCCAGGCGCAGGCCACGGTAGTCGCCCTGGTGTTTATTGGCCGCGTTGCTGGCCTGCTCGCCCATGGCGCCCTGGACCTGGCCATAGAAGCCGCCCAGGTTCTGCGGCAGGAAGTAGCTGACCGTGTTGCTCAGCTGGATGGGCGCGCCGCCGTTGGCCGCCGCGGTGCCGGGGATGCCCAGCATGGTGAAGGCCATGGTGCCGCCTACGCCGTTGGTCAGGAAGGGATCGAAGATCAGCGTGCTCAGGAAGGTCGCGGAGTCGTCACGGCCCAGGCGCACTTCGCCGAAATTGCCCAACAGGCTCGCGGTGGAGCGGCGGTTGAAACCCAAGCCACCGCCAGTGGCCTTGCCCGCGCCGTTGTCAACGTCCAGGCCCGCCTCGAGCCAGAAGCCGGCGCGCAGGCCGTCGCCCAGCTCCTCCGTGCCGCGAAAGCCCAGACGGCTGATGTTGGCGCCGCCCGTGGACACGCCGGTCTTGGAAGCGCCCGAGCCGCTCAGGTGCGCGACGCCGACGTCGACGACGCCGAAGATCTCGACTTTGGATTGCGCCGAGGCAGTGCCCGGCAGGGCAGCCAGGCAGGCCAGCGCCGCGCCGAGCACCGGTGCATGGATGTTTTTCATGGTGTGTCTCCTTTGAGGGTCGTGGGGGGAATGGGAAATTTTCGATCGATGGGACCGCACGGTGGGAAGCGGCCCGGCCGCCTCGGGGAGCCGAATGGTCAGATGTCCAGGACCAGCCGCTCGCTCTTGCAGCCCGAGACGCAAACCATCATGACGTTGTTGCTGGCCTTTTCCTTGGGGCTGAGCACCGAGTCACGGTGGTCAGGAACGCCTTCGAGCACGCGTGTCTCGCAGGAGCCGCAGACGCCTTCGCAGCAGCTATGTTCGACAGCGACGCCCGCCTTGAGCAGCGTGTCGAGCAGCGACTTGTCGGGCGTGATCTCGATGAAGCGGCCGCTGCGCTTGAGCTCTACCGTGTAGTTGGCGCGGGCATCGGACGATGCCTTGACCTCTACCGGAGTGAAACGTTCGATATGGGCGTTGGCGTGACCGAGTTCAGCGCAGAACTTCTCGAAGGCATCGAGCATGGGCGCCGGGCCGCAGGCGTAGTGGTGCAAACCGGCCTTGGGATCGCGCTGCGCCAGCAGACCGCGCAGGTCGGGCGGGCCGCCCGCTTCGACATCGAAGTGCAAGTGCAGCGGCATGCCCAGGGCCTGCAGCTCGTCCAGGAAGGCTGCGCTCTTGCGCTCACGCGCAAAGTACAGCATCTCGAATGAATGCCCCAGCCTCTTCAGGCGGCGCGCCATGCACAGCATGGGCGTGATGCCGATGCCGCCGGCCACCAGCACCGAATGCGTCGCCATCTCATCGAGCGCGAAGTGGTTGCGCGGCTCGGAAATGGTGATAGGCATGCCCACGCGCAGCGACTCATGCACGCAGCGCGAGCCGCCGCGGCTAGCGCGATCACGCAGCACGCCGACCACGTAGCGATGGCGCTCGCTGCTGTCGTTGGACAGGGAATAGCTGCGCACCAGCCCGTTGGGCAGGTGCAGGTCGATATGCGAGCCGGCCGTGAAGGCAGGGAACTCGCCGCCATCGACCGGGCGCAGCTCCACGCTGATGGTGTCCTGGGCCTCGAAGCGCAGCGTGTGCACGAAGGCTTGCAAGGTGGTGCTCATGACGCGATGCCTTCGTCGATCTGCTCCTGGGCCTGGCGGCGCAGGTGGCGGCGCAGGCGCACCAGGCCGATGTCGTGCTGGTAGAGGTTCTCGCGCTCGTTGGCGTCGGCTTCCATCTGTTCCATCATGATGCGGTCCTGCTCCAGCACGGCCCAGTGGCGCGCCTCGAGGCGGTTGCGGTACAGGAAGCGCCAGGTGTCGCGCATCCAGCCGTCCACCTTGCGGCAGCGCCAGAAGAACACGGCGCACAGCTCGGCGCTGATGGGCGTGACGCAGGCGACGATGGCGAAGTTACCCCCGGGGCCGCCGGTCTTGGGGTACGGGATCTCCAGGCGCATCCACTGCACGCCGGTTTCGCCATATTCGGTCCAGTCGAAGTTCACGCCGCGCTGGCCGACCTTCTCGAACACGAAGCCGTGATCGGTGTCACGCACCTGGAAGCTGGCCTTGCTGTCGCCCTCGGCCATGGAGTGCGACTGCTTGTGTAGGAAGGTGCCGTGCATGGGGTCCATGACGTTGTCCAGCGCGTAGCGGTAGTCGCTGCGCCACTCGGCATAGCACAGGAAGTTCGAGTACTCGGGCGAGCTCAGCTCCTCGGGCAGGCTGAACTCGGGCGCCTCGTCCACATGCTTGTCGCTGTTGTAGAGGAAGATGGCGCCGTGCATCTCGCGCACATGGAAGGCCAGCGCGGCACGCGAGCCTTCGAGCTTGCAGCCGGGGCTGCCGGGCACCTTGGTCACCGTGCCGTCGCAGCGCACTTCCACTCCGTGGTAGGGGCAGGCCAGGCGGTCGCCCAGGATCACGCCCTGGGACAGCGGCGCGCCGCGGTGCGGGCAGTGGTCTTCCAGCGCATGGACCTGACCGGCAGCGTCGCGCCACAGCGCGATCTTGCGGCCGAAGCGGCGCAGCGAGACGGGCTCGGTCTTGACGAAATCCGAAGGGCAGACCGCATACCAGAGGTTCTTCAGACCCGTGTTGAGCAAACGGTCCACCGGATTGATGGTGATGGTTTGTACGTTCATGGGGCGCTCCTGTCTTGCGGCGGGTTCACTGGCCCAGGCGCGCCATCAGCGCCTGGAAGCTTGCTTCGGTCCAGGCCTGGCCGTCTTCGCCGGCAGGGCCGCTGCGGTTGATGTAGGCCACCAGCTCGGGCAGCGTCTGCACGCCTTCGCCGAAGGCGCGCTCGATGGCGTCGCCCAGCAGGTCTTCAAACAGGGTGCCCGGGCGCTGGCGTGCCTGGTGCGGTTCAAGGTATCGATCAACAGCCATGGTGGATCTCCTTCCAAAAACAATCGTGGTTCAGTCGGCCTGGATGCCCAGGTCCTTGATGAGCTTGCCGAAGCGGGAGTGGTCGGCGGCATTGGTCTTTTCCAACCGCGCCGCATCGCCGCCCACGGGCAGTGCGCCAAAGGTGGCCATCTTGGTGACCACGTCGGGCATTTTTAGGATTTCGTTCAGGTGCTGGTTCAGCAGCTTGACGGTCTCGGGCGGCATGCCCTTGGGGCCGAACAGGCCTTGCCAGGCCGTCACTTCCACGCCCTTGATGCCCTGCTCGACCAGCGTGGGCACGTTGGGCGCGAGCGAGCTGCGCTGCGTGTCGGCCACAGCCAGCGCGTTGACCTTGCCGCCGATGTACGGGGCAATGGGGCCCCAGGTCATGAAGGTGGTGGGTATGTGGCCGCCGATCAGGTCGTTGACGGCGGGCGCCACGCCCTTGTAGGGGATGTGGGCGATCTGCGTGCCCGCGGCCTTGTTGAACATCTCGCCCATGATGTGCATCGGCGAACCGCTGCCGGGGCTGGCGTAGGTAAGGCCCGAACGCTTGCCCTGCTCCACCAGGGTCTTGATGTCCTTGATGCCCGAGGCCTGGTTGGCGGCCACGAACATGGGCTGCACGCTGGTCTGCACGATGGGCGTGAAGCCGTGCAGCACGTCGTAGCTGGAGCCGGCCGTGGTCTTGAGCACGAACTGCGCGATGGCGAAGGTGTTGGGCGCCAGCAGCAGCGTGTAGCCGTCGGCCGGGGCCTTGGCCACGTAGACGCTGCCGATCACGCCGCTGGCGCCGGGGCGGTTGTCCACCACCACGGGCTGGCCCAGGCGGGTCGAGAGCTTCTCGGCGTACAGGCGCGCCATCGCGTCGGTGTCGCCGCCAGCCGGGTAGGCTACGACGATGGTGATGGGCTTGCTCGGGTAGGCCGGTGCCTGCGCGGCGGCGCTGCTGCACACGGAGGCGACGGCCAGCGAGGCAGCGGCCAGGGAAACCAGTCGGCGGGAGAGTTTCATGGTGGGTTCTGTGGTGGGTGTGGGTAGTGGTTCGGCGGGCCGCTTATTGCGCTTCGATCCCGCGGCTCTTGATGGTGGGTGCCCAGGCGGCCGTCTCCTTGCGGATCAGCTCGCCGAACTTGGGGCCTTCGACGATCCAGACGCTGAGGCCCTGCTTTTGCAGCTGCGCCTTGCTGGCCGGCTCGTTGAAGATCTGCGCGATGTCGTGCTGCAGTTGGGCCAGCACCGGCGCCGGCGTCCTCTTGGGCGCCATCACGCCGTACCAGGACGACAGCGCGACGCCCTTGACGCCGGACTCGGCCAGCGTGGGCACCTCGGGCAGCTCGGGCGTGCGCTGCGCGTCGGTGACGGCCAGCGCGCGCAGCTTGCCCGACTGGATGTGCGGCAGCAGCGTGGGCAGGTTGCCGACGATCATCGGCACGGTGCCGCCGATCACGTCGTTCAGGCCCTGGGGCGTGCCCTTGTAGGCCACGTGCAGGAAGTCGGCGCCGGCCTGCTGGCCGAACAGCTCACCGGCCAGGTGCAGGCTGCTGCCCACGCCGGGCGAGGCGTAGCTCACGGTGCCGGGCTTGCTCTTGGCCAGCGCGATCAGCTCGGCGATGTTCTTCGCCGGCACAGCCGGGTTCACCGCGATCACGTTGGCGGTGCGCGCCAGCGAGGCCACCGGCACGAAGTCGCCTTCCACGCTGTAGTGCAGCTTGGGCATCAGCGTGGGGTTGATCGTGAGGTTGCCCTGCGGCACCACCAGCAGCGTGTGACCATCGGGCTTGGCACGCTTGGCCGCCTCGATGCCGATGTTGCCGTTGGCACCCGTGCGGTTGTCCACGATGGAGACCTGCTTGTACTGCGCTGCCAAGCCATTCGAGAGCATGCGTGCCAGCGTGTCGATCGGCCCACCCGGCGGGAACGGAGCGATGATGTTGAACGGCCCCGCAGCCAGCGCCTGACGGGCATCGGCCGATGTCTGGGCCTGCGCCCAAGCCGAGGGCAGTGCGGCGGCTGTCGCCAAGGCCGGCGGGGTGAGAAGAAGCATGCGTCGTTGCATCGCTGCGAACTCCGGGTTGGTTCAGTGCCGCTTGTCGGTGATGAACTTGCCGTCGCTGCCGCCGACGCCTTTCTGGCGCCGCGTATTACCGTCGATCCCTCCATCGATGGCCCATTCAGCGAAGACCGTGGGGCCGGGCTCGAACTCGCGCGGCTGCCAGTCGGCCGTGAGCTGGTCCTCGTCGGCGTAGTACTCGACCAGGGCGCCGGCCGGGTTCTTGAAGTACCAGAAGTAGGCCGATGAAATCGGATGGCGCCCCGGCCCCAGTTGGGTGTCCCAGCCGCAGCGCGAGATGTGCATACCGCCGCCGAAGACCTCGTGGATGTCACGCACCGTGAAGGCCACGTGGTTCAGGCCCGCGTCCTTGGCCGGGCGCTGCAGCAGGAAGATGTCGTGGTGGCCGCCGTCGGGCGCGCAGCGCAGGAAGGCGCCGCGCTCGGGGTAGCGATCCGAGGCCGCGAAACCGAAGTTGTCCACATAGAAACGCTCGCAGGCTTGCACGTCCTTGACGAAGAACACCACGTGGCCCACTTCGATGGGCTGGGCGCGCTCGTAGGCGGGACTGGCCTGGTTGACGCGGTCCTTGCGGTCCCAGGTGTTGTAGGCGGCGCACCGCACGTCGATGCTGCGCTTTTGCGTGAGCTGCAGGCGCACTGACAGGCCGTTGGGGTCGACGCAGCCGATGCGGCCATGGCCCTGCGAGAAGCCCGGCAGCGGGGCGATGCGGCCCGCGTACAACGCGAGGTCGGCTTCGCTTTCCACGCCCCAGACCACTTCACGCAGCGTGGGGCCGGCCTCGATGGCGGGCGGCAGGTCGGGCTGGTTCGTGGAGGCCACGATCACGCGGCAGCCGTTGAGGGTCTCGAACACCAGCCGGTCGGCCTCCTCCTGCACCAGCGCCAGGCCCCAGTCCAGGAAGAAGCGGCGGCAGGTCGGCAGGTCGTCCGCTCCATAGGTGATTTCGTCGATGCCCAGTACGCTCATGTCAACTCCTTTCAGTTCGCCCAGGCCAAAGGCTGGTCGTTCAAGCCCCAGTACATGCTCTTTTGCTCCATGTACTGCTGTATGCCCAGCCGCCCCTTCTCGCGGCCCAGGCCGCTGTCGCGCCAGCCGCCGAAGGGCGTGGAGATGGAGAACTGCTTGTAGGTGTTGATCCAGACCGTGCCGGCTTGCACGGCGCGGCCGATACGCCAGGCGCTCTTGTAGTCGCGCGTCCAGATGCCGGAAGCCAGCGCATAGACACTGTCGTTGGCCTGGGCGATGAGGTCGTTCTCGTCGTCGAAAGGCATGGCCACGAGCACGGGGCCGAAGATTTCCTGCTGGCAGATCTGCCAGTCGTTCTTGACGCCGTCGAGGATGGTCGGGCGGTAGTAGTAGCCGCGCTCGAACTGTGCGCCCTCGGGCCGGTGGCCGCCCGTGAGCAGCCGGCCGCCCTCGGACAAGCCCAGCGCCACATAGTTTTCGATGGATTCGCGGTGCTTGGCCGTGATCAGCGGGCCCATCTGCGTACGCTCATCGGCCGGGTCGCCCACCTGCAGCGCGGCTGCCTTCGCCGTAAGGCGCTCCAGGAAGTCCGCATAGAGACTGCGCGCCACGAACAGGCGCGAGCCCGCGATGCACGACTCGCCCGAAGAGCTGAAGATGCCGTAGAGCACGCCGTTGACGGCGTGGTCGATGTCGGCATCGGCCAGCACCATGGTGGCCGACTTGCCGCCCAGCTCCAGCGACACCGGCATCATCTTGTCGGCGGCGATGTGGGCGATGTGCTTGCCCGTGGAGGTACCGCCCGTGAACGACACGCGCTTGACCAGCGGGTGCTTGGTAATGGCGTCGCCGATCACCGAGCCACGGCCCGGCAACACGCTGACCAGGCCCTTGGGCACGCCGGCCTCTTCGCAGATCCTGGCCAGCTCCAGCGCTAGCAGCGGCGTGGCTTCGGCGGGCTTGACGACCACAGCGTTGCCGGCGGCCAGCGCGGGCGCCAGCTTTTGCGCCTCGCTGGCGATGGGCGAGTTCCACGGCGTGATGGCCGCGACCACGCCCATGGGCTCGTAGACGCTCATGGTCATGAAGTCGCCGCGCGAGGGCGTGATGGTCTCCTCCATGGTCTCGCAGGCCGCCGCGAAAAACTGGAAGGTGCCCGCGGCGCTGGCGACCAGCGCTCGCGTTTCCTTGATGGGCTTGCCGTTGTCCAGCCGCTGCAGCTGGGCCAGCGGCTCGGCGCGCTCGCGGATCAGCTGCGCCACGCGGTACAGCACGGCCGCGCGCTCATGGGGCTTTTTCTGGGCCCAGCCGCTGGTGCGAAAGGCGTGGTCGGCCTTCTGAATGGCTTCGTCCACATCCTCCAGGCTGGGCGCCCGCAGACGGCCCACCACCTCGCCGGTCGCGGGGTAGAGCGTGGCGGATTCGGCACCACCGCCCAGGCGCCATTCGCCGGCGATGTTGATCGGGAGCAGTTCAAAGTTCGACAACATGGGTTCCTTTTTTCACGCTTGAAAAGAGAGTTGCTTGCTCTTTTTGTCGCCAATCTCAAATACAAAACAATTTGAATTCCTGATACACCAAGCGCCAACAGCTCCTTTTTTTGATCAGATCACCAGCGGCAGGACTCGACCGCGCAGCGCGCGCACCGCGCTGAACACCGTCAGCGCAGAGGTCTTGGGGTTGGCTGCCAACGGGTGGTTGTGCATGGTCAGCTCGAAGCGGCCAAAGGCACCTGCAGCCTCGACCTGGTGCAGGTTCTCGTTCGCCGCAGGGTCCGCGATCAGGCGCACCGTGGTGCGGTCCAACCCCAAGCCAGCCAGCGATACGGTGGCCGCCACGTTGGCGTTCTTCGGGAACTGCGCGGCCGCCTCCCGAGCCGTGCCCTCGAAGATCACGGTCTCGGAGGCGAGTGCGTCGAGGTCGCGGCCTTCCTCGGCCGGCGTGCCCTTCCAGGCGCGCGGCGGCTTGCGGCCGGTGTAGCGCACCGTGGCCAGCCCGCCGATGCGGGCGGCGGCCAGCGCGTCGATGCCGCCGATGGCGCCCGCGATCAGCTGCACCTGGGTGCGGCCCTCGCGGGCCGCGGCCTCCAACTGCTCGGGCAGGCCGGCCGCGGACAGCGCGCCCACCGAGGCCACGATACCCGGCAGGCCCCGGCGCAGCGCGGGCAGCACATGCTGCTCGATGGCGGCATGGCCGGCAGCCTCCACCACCAGGTCGATGCCTGCGGTAGGCACGGCCTGCACCACCTGCGCCGCCGGCGCCAGGCGCGCGACCACGGCGCGCGCCGCCTCGGCGCCTTCGGCCGGCACCACGATGGCGGCGACCTGCAGGGCAGCGTCGTCCTGCACCAGTTCCAGCAAGGCGGTGCCGATGGCGCCGCAGCCGATCAGGGCAATCTGCATGGCGTGGATCCTCTTCTTGGTATTACTGGGCCTTGGTGGTGGCCGGGATCTGGTCGAGCTTGTTCACCGGCGGGCCGGAGAAGGTGGCCTTGAAGCTGCCGATGGCGCGCATGTCGATCTCCAGCAGGAAGGGGCCCTTCTTGGGCCAGGCTGCGTCCAGCACCGCCGGCAGCTCATCGAGGTTGCGCACCCGGGCATGGGGCAGCTGGATCGAGGCGCACAGCTGCTCGTAGTCGGGCGTGTGCAGCTCCACGTAGCAGCGGCGACCGCCGTAGGAGGCGTCCTGGATGTTCTGGATCACGCCGTAGCGCTGGTCGTTCATCAGCACGATCAGGGTGTCGCACTCCTCCTGCACCAACGTGGCCAGCTCGCCCAGGTTCAGGATGAAGCCACCGTCGCCGGCCAGGCCCAGGGTCTTGCGGCCCGAGCCACTCACCGCCGCGCCAACGGCCGCGCCGATGGCCATGGGCATGCCCATGCCGATGCCGCCGCCGGTGGCATGCACGCCCGCGTTGGGCTCGAAGAAGCGCAGCTCGCGGTTGCCCCAGGTGCTGTTGGAGACGGTCACGTCGCGCACCCAGTTGAAGTTGCGGCCCACCGCCTTCTGCAGTTGCTGCACCAGGGCGCTGTAGGGGCCGAGGCCGTCACGCATGGTGGCGACCACTTCGTCGTGCACCTGGCGCAGGTCGGCCAGCAGTTCGGGGTCGGCCCGGTAGCCGCGCGCCTCCAGCCGGTCGGCCAGGCCGTTCAGGGCCAGGGCCGAGTCGCCGCAGACGAAGCCGTCGTCGATATAGCAGCGGCCCTGCTGGGCGGCGTCCACATCGATGCGCAGCAGCGGGCGCGGCAGCTTGAGTTCGTACTTCAGCGTCTCGTTGCTGCGCAGCCGGGTGCCCACCGCCAGCATGGCGTCGCAGCGCTGGTAGAAAGCCTCGACGGGCTTTTGGATGTTGTAGGCGCCCAGCGAGGCCGGATCGTCCTCGGGCACAATGCCGCGGCCCTGGCCGGTGGTGACGATGCCAAAGCCCAGGGCCTTGAGGCGCCGTACCGCGGCGCCGGCATGGCGCGCGCCGCCGCCCAGCCACAGCAGCGGGCGCTTGGCCTTGGCCAGCGTGTCGGCCAGCGCATCCAGCGCGGCCGCGCTGGGGGCCAGCACCGGCACCGGCAGCGGCGACCAGTCGCTGGGCATGTCGATCACGCTTTGCTGGATGTCGATCGGGATCTCGACGCTCACCGGCCCGGTGGGCGCGGTCATGGCGGCCTGCACCGCAGCCTTGAGGGTGGACAGGCAGGTCTCGGCGCTGCGCACACGGAAGGCCGCCTTGGAGACCGCGCCCAGCATGGTCAGCTGGTCGGGCGCCTCGTGGATGTACGACAGCTTCTGGTCGAGGTACTGCGTCTCAATCTGGCCGGTGATGTGCAACAGCGGCGTGCCGGCGGTGTAGGCCTCGACCAGGCTGCCGGCAATGTTGCCCGCCGCCGGGCCGGTGCTGGTGATGCACACACCCAGGCTGGAGGTGGAGCGGGCGCAGGCATCGGCCATGTTGCCGGCGCCGGCCTCGCCGCGCGCCATCACGAAGCGGACCTTGCCGCGCGCGAACATCGCGTCGAGGATAGGCATGTTGTGGATGGAGATCACCCCGAACGCGGCCTTGACCCCGCAGTGTTCGAGAAACTCGGCGACGGCGGCGCCGACGGTGATTTGGGCAGGATTAGGCATGGCGGGAAAGACCTCCGGAAACATCGATATGGCTGCCGGTCGTGTACGACGACAGGGGGCTGGCGAGGAAAGCGATGGCCTGCGCAGCCTCACGTGGCAGGCCCAGGCGGGCCAGGGGAATGGATTTCTTGGTGGCGAGCGCGCCAGTCCAGGCGGCCCAGTCCTGCGACTTGTCGTCGCGCGCCTCGAAGCGGCGGCGCCATTGACCGGACTCAATCAAACCCACCAGGATGCCGTTGACGCGCACGCCCTTGGGCGCGAACTCGGTGGCCATGGAGCGCACCAGGTTCTTGAGGCCAGCGCGCGCAGCCGACGTGGCAACCATGTGCGGCTCGGGCTGGGAGGCCAGCAGCGAGTTCACGCAGACGATGGCAGCATCACGCCCTTCGCCGGAATGCTGCGCCAGCTGCGGCAGGAAAGCCCGCGTGGGATGGATGACGGAGAAGAACTTCAGGTGCAGCTCCTCGCTCCAGGCCTCGTCGGTGGTGTCGGCAAACGTCGACACGCGGCCCTGGCCAGCGTTGTTGACCAAGATGCTCGCCGGGCCAAAGGCCTGTTGCGCCTGCGCCGCGAAGCGCTGTACGTCGTCCGCCTTCAGCACGTCGCAGGCGGCGGCCAACAGCCGGGCCTGAGGGTGGCGCTGGCGCAGGCTGGTCTCGGTAGCACGCAGGCGCTCTTCGTTGCGGCCGCAGAAGGCCACAGCAGCGCCCTGCTCCAGCAAAAGCTCCACCGTCGCCAAGCCGATGCCGGACGATCCTCCGGTGACCACGGTCACAGCATCCTTGATCTGGAAAGCACCCATTTGCAACATTCCTTTCAGCGTCCAGGCATGGACAGCACCCGGGCACCCGTCTGGGCCTGGGGGCGGTAATTCAACAGGCCCGACAGTTCATCAGCCGCCGCGCGCACACGCTCCACCACGCCAGCGGCCCTGGCCTGAGCGGCATGTGGCGACGGGATGGTCGAGCCCAGCGCTGCCACGATGCGGCCGCTGTGGTCGCGCACCGGTGCCGCGATGGTGGAGATCGAGGTTTCGTAAAAGCCCTCACCGAAAACGTAGCCGCGCTCACGATCGGCCTCGATGAGGTTGAACAGGTCGAGCGCTGTCCGGGGGGTACTCGGTGAGAATGCCTCCAGGTGCTCCTCGGGGTAAAGCGCGCGCAACTCGGCCAGCGAGAAGTCCGACAGCAGCACCCGGCCGAACACCGTACCGTGCGCCGCCAAGCGTGTGCCCACATGCACCGAACTGGCCAGCGACCGCGGCGGGGTGATCTTGGCCACGTAGACGATGGAGCGGTTGTCGCGCACCACGATGTTGCAGGGGTAGCGCACGTCGTCGCACAACCGGGCGATCACCGGCTGGCCCAGTTCGGTCAGCTCCAACGACGAAAGGTATTCAAAGCCCAGGCGCAGCACGGCCATGCCGAGGCGGTATTCGTTGCCTCCATCGATGCGCTCCAGGAAACCCATGCTTTCCAACGTGTTGAGCATGCGAAACACGGTGGCACGCGGAAGCTCCAGGCGCCGTGCCAGCTCGGGAGCGCCGAGCGTGCGGCTGCCGCGGCCGAACTCCTGCAGCAGGCGCAGACCGCGCTCCAACGCAGGCACTATGTACTTTTCGGAGCCGGTTTCGAGGGCGGGAGAAGTCTGACTCATCATGCGTCCTTGGTTCAAAGTGAGGAAACCCGATCTTCGATCCATTCAGCCACCGCGCCAGGTTTCTCACTGGGGCTGGCATGACCAGCCTCGGGGATGCTGGCGAAAGGCACCTGCCAAGCATCGGCCCAGCGCCGGCAGGCGATGGGCGTGGTGACCACGTCGTGCTCGCCACAGGCGACAGCGACCGACACCAGCAGCGGCGCATGCCGGCCCAGGTCGCTGTCGCACAGCATGTTCACCGCCTGAAGGTAGCCGTGGGCCTGCATGCGCGATGTGCTCCAGCGCACCCATTCGCGGGCCAGTGCATTGGCACCTGGACTGAGCAGGCGCTGGTCAATGCGCTGGGCTAGCCCGACCACGCCCAGCGTGTCGAGCGCGGCCTTGCGTTCCGTGCGGACTTTTTCGCGAGCGGCTTCCTCGTGCGAGCTGTAGCCACCCGCGGGGCTCAGCAGGAGCACACCAGCCAGCCCTTGGGGAGGCTGCTGCGCCGCGCAGGCCGCGGCCATCAGCGCACCCAGCGAATGGCCAACCAGCACCACCGGTCCCTGCACCTCCTGGGCCATCCAGGCACCCAGGCAGGCGCCGTAGTCGGTGTCGCGCGGACGGCATTCCGGCAGCGCCGTACTCGCGCCATAGCCGGGAGCCTCCCAAGCGAGTACGCGCCAGTTGGCCGGCAGCGACAGCGCCACGTCCAGCCATGAGGCCGCAGAGGAGCTGATGCCGTGAAGCAACACCACGGTCAACGCCGGTGCACCAGCGGTCGGGCGCTCGCGCACAGCCAGCTGGGCGCCGCCCGGCAACGCGATCAAGCGCTGTGCGAACAGTGCCTCCAGCTGCTGCAGCTTGCGCCTGAGCGCAACGCTCCAGGGGGCGGCGGTTTCTGTGGACATGGGAGCCTTGCGGTGGAGCCGAAGATCAGCGCTTGATCTTGGCCAGCGGGTGGTCTTCAGGGTAGGTGGGCGTGATTGGCTTCTTTGCGCCCAGCATCACGCACATCAGCGCGTCTTCATCGCCAATATTGATCTCCTCGCGGTACACGCCTGGAGGCACCGAGATCACGTCGCGGTCGGCCATCACGGTCTCGTAACGCTCGCCTTCGGGCGTAGTCAGCACCACCTTGAGCTTGCCGCGCATGAGGAAAAAGACCTCCTCCACATCCACGTGAATGTGCGGTGGGCCTTCGTTGCCGGCGGGAATCACCATCGTGGAGAAGGTGAAGTGCTCGGACGGGATGGTGTTGCTGTCGGTAGCCACGCCGGTGCCGCCGGTGCCGATGTAGCGCATCTGGCCGCGGCGGTACTTGGGATCGAAATCGGCCTGAAACTTCAGTGCGTCAAAGTCGTACTTGCGCGTTGAAAAGCGCGCAATGCGCGTCTCCATCCAGTCCTTGAGGCTCGCGCCTTCGGGACGGTCCCAGGTGCGGGGGGTGTTTTGCTGTTCGCTCATGGTTGGCTCCTTGCGGTTAATTCATGACAAAGCCGCCGTTGACGGCAAGAACCTGGCCCGTGACGAAGCGGGCACCTTCGGACATCAGATAGACCACGGCGCCCGCGACGTCTTCGGGCATCTGCTCGCGCTGCAGCGCGCGTTGGTCGATATAGAGACGGTGGCGCGCCTCGGGCACGTACTGCGTGGCCTCGACGAGCACCAGACCCGGCGCCACGGCATTGACGGTGATGTTTTCGCCACCCATCTCGCGCGCCATGGCGTGCGTCATGGAGATCACGGCGCCCTTGCTGGCCACGTAGGCCATCAGGTTGGGGGCCCCCCACAGCGCGGTGTCGGACGCCAGGTGCACCACGGCGCCGCGGCCGCTTGCGCGCAGTGCGGAGCGGCAGGCTCGGGTCATCAGCCAAGTGCCGCGCACGTTCACGTTCATCACCTGGTCCCACTTTTCCAGCTCGATGTCGTCCATGCCCTTGCCGCCTGAATCGGTGACCGCAGCGTTGTTGACCAGGCCATCCAATCCGCCCAACTCGCGCACCGCCTGCTCGGCGCACCGCTGCGCCGAGGCCGGATCGGACACGTCGACGCGGATGCCAACGGCGGTGAAACCACGCTCGCGCAGCACCGCGACGGAAGAGGACAGCAGGTCGTCGCGCAGGTCGGCCAGCGCCACCTGGGCGCCGTGCTCGCACAACGCCTGGGCAAAGGCATAGCCCAGGCCTCGGGCAGCGCCAGTCACGAGGATGCGCCGACCTTGCAACTGGCCAATCTGGGGCATGGGTTTGAGTGGCATGTTTGTTTTACCAAAGAAACAATGGTTAATTCATGAAATGACGCAAGTATATCGATCCCTTGCGAAGTCATCAAATGGTGAAAACCCTAGGTCCCCGGGCGTACAAAAACCAGGGACGAAACGATCTCGGCCCCATCGAGCCCGATGTCTTTAAAGGGAAAAGGGCTGAAAGTGCCACGGCCAAAGCGCAGACCGGTATGGAATCGGCTCCAGGGCACTGGCGGACGCAGCCACCAACCGCAAAACTAGCGGCGGCTACGGCTAAAAAGCCCGATGAAAGTTCGGCACGAATCGAACAAGCAAGATGGAGTGGCCGCCATCGCCCGCCAGGAGAACTTGAAGGGCCGCATCCGCCGCAACGTGATGGACGCCCCCGTCGGTTTCATCAACATCAACCAGAACAAGATCAGCGCGGCTGGCTCAAATAAGCCCTGGCACCCGCGCCGTGTGCCTGCGTTTGCCACACGTTTGCCAGCGGGCGGCACCCCGCCAAATATGGCTCCAGGCCAATCAATACGGTCGGTATTAGCTATTCTTTCAATAGCATAGGAAGCAGGTGCCGCACCACCTGCTCGGCATAGGGGCTGGCCACGGTGCGGACGAATTGCAGAAAGTCGGTGGGCGCATCCTCATCGGCCCGGTCGGAGATGGTGCGCACGGCAGCAAAGGGCAGGCCATAGTCCAGGCAGACCTGGGCCACGGCGGCGCCTTCCATTTCCACGGCCAGCACCGGGTGGCCGGCGGCGCCCAGCGCCTGCGTCAGCTGGCGGGCCGCCTCGGCCGTGGCCACGAAGCGGTCGCCGCTGGCCACCAGGCCATGGTGCACGCGGGGCGAGGGCCCTTGCGAGGCCGGCGACACCGGCATGCCTTGCAAGCCGGTGGTGGCGGCCTGCAGCAAGAGCGCGGACAGGGGGCCATCGCAATCCAGGCGCGCGCGGGCGTAGCCGGGTACTTCCCAGCGGGGGAACAGCGGCGAGGCGTCCATGTCGTGCTGCACATAGTGCGCCGCAACCACCACATCGCCCACCCGCACGTCCGGGCCCACGCCCCCAGCCACACCCGTAAAGACGATGCGCTGCACGCCAAAACGCTCGATCAGTGCCGTGGCCGTGGTGGCGGCTGCCACCTTGCCAATGCCCGACAGCGCCAGCACCACGGGCTGGCCATGCAGGCGTCCCTCCCAGAAGGTGCGGCCCGCATGGGTGCGCGACCGGGCACCGTCCAGCAGGGGCAGCAGGCTGGACTGCTCTTCAGGCAGGGCGCTGAGGATCGCGGTGCTCATGCGGGCTTGCGCAGCTCGCGCCGCAGGATCTTGCCCACCGGGGTCTTGGGAAGCTCGGCGCGGAACTCGATCAGCTTGGGCTGCTTGTAGCCCGTCAGGTCGTGGCGGCAATGTTCACGGACCTGCGCCTCGGTGAGACTGGGGTCCTTCTTGACGATCACCAGCTTGACGGCTTCACCCATCTTATCGTCGGGGATGCCTACCGCCGCCACCTCCAGCACGCCGGGGCAGGCGGCAACGACCTCTTCGACCTCGTTGGGGTACACATTGAAGCCGCTGACCAGGATCATGTCCTTCTTGCGGTCCACGATCTTGAAGAAGCCGCGCGCGTCCATGGTGCCCACGTCGCCGGTCTTGAAATAGCCGTCGGCCGTCATGGCCTTGGCGGTTTCGTCCGGGCGCTGCCAATAGCCCGCCATCACCTGTGGGCCCTGGATCACAATCTCGCCCGGCTGGCCGAGGGTGGTGATGTCGTTGCCAGCGTCATCGATCAGCTTGATCCGGGTGCTGGGAATGGGCACGCCAATGGTGCCGCTGTACGCCTTGGCCGTCACCGGGTTGCAGCTGGCCGACGGGCTGGTCTCCGACAGACCATAGCCCTCGCAGATCGGGCAGCCGGTCTTCTCCAGCCACAGTTTGGCCACGGCGCTTTGCACCGCCATGCCGCCACCGACCGACACCTTCAGGTTTTTCCAGTTGACGGTGTGGAAGTCCGGGTGGTGGGCCAGGCCGTTGAACAGCGTGTTGACGGCCGGAAAGCTGTGGAAGGTGTGCTTGGACAGCTCTTTCAGCGTGGCCGGCAGATCGCGCGGGTTGGGGATCAGGATGGTCTTGCCGCCGGTGCGCATGGACAGCATCATGTTCACCGTGAAGGCGAAGATGTGGTAGAGCGGCAGCGCGCACACGGCCGTGGGCTGCTCGCCGGCCGGGATCTTGCTCGTGGCGGGCGCGTTCCAGGCCTCGGACTGCAGCACGTTGGCGATCACGTTGCGGTGCAGCAGCACCGCGCCCTTGCTGACGCCCGTGGTGCCGCCCGTGTACTGCAGCAGCGCGATGTCGTCGGGCTTGAGCTCGGGCTGGGTGAACGCGGCCGACGCGCCCTTGGCCAGCGCGTCGTTGAAACGCACCGCGCCCGGCAGCTGGTAGGGCGGCACCAGCTTCTTGACGCTGCGCACCACGTAGTTGACGAGCAGCCCCTTGAGCCCCAGCCGGTCGCCCATGGCGCACAGCACCACGTGCTTGACGGCCGTGTGGGCGATGCAGGCCTGCAGCGTGGCGGCGAAGTTCTCGATGATGACGATGGCCTTGGCGCCCGAGTCCTTGAGCTGGTGCTCCAGCTCGCGCGGCGTGTACAGCGGGTTCACGTTCACCACCACGAAGCCCGCGCGCAGCACCGCCGCCACGGCGACGGGGTACTGCGGCACGTTGGGCATCATCAGCGCCACGCGGTCGCCGCGCGCCAGGCCCAGGCCCTGCAGGTAGGCGGCGAGGCGGCGGCTCAGGGCATCGGTCTCGCCAAAGCTGATGTCCTTGCCCATGAAGCTGTAGGCAGTGCGGTCCGCATAGTCGCGAAAGGCCTGCTCCATCAGCTGCACCAGCGACTGGTACTGCGTCGGGTCGATATCGGCAGGCACGCCCTGCGGATAGGCCGCCAGCCATGGTCGGTCGGTCATCTCCAAGTCTCCTGATGTGTTCATATGAAAAACCGTGCCGGAAAAATCCGCACGGTCGTACTTTTTATCAGGGGATTATGCCCCGTCAGCCCTTGAGCGTGACCAGCACCTCGTCAAGCATCTTCTTTGCATCGCCGAACAGCATGCGGTTGTTCTCCTTGTAGAAGAGCGGGTTGTCCACGCCGGCATAGCCCGAGGCCATGGAGCGCTTCATCACGATCGAGGTCTTGGCCTTCCACACCTCCAGCACCGGCATGCCGGCGATGGGGCTGGCCGGGTCTTCCAGGGCGCTGGGGTTCACGATGTCGTTGGCGCCGATGACCATGGCCACGTCGGCGTCGGGGAAGTCCTCGTTGATCTCGTCCATCTCCATCACGATGTCGTAGGGCACCT